>CAYWCO010000031.1:0-11687 GCA_964456815.1 uncultured Dehalococcoidales bacterium
CCCCAAGGGGGGTGTCCAAGAGGGACGAAGTCCCTCTTCAGAAAAATCTTCCCCCTCTCCAAGAGTGGAGAGGGGGATACAGGGGGTGAGGTTGATGGGGAAGCGCCAGCTATGCTATATTTATACGAAATGGATATCAGGTGGCTAGGTCATTCCTGCTTCAGAATTAAGGGCAGTCGCGCCACAATTGTTACTGACCCCTATTCAAAGGAGCTGGGTTACTCGCTGGGCAAGCCTACTGCCCGTATTGTAACGGTGAGCCATGAGCACCCGGGACATAGCTATGTTGAGGGGGTTGGCGGTCAGCCGAGGGTGGTCAGCCGAGCCGGTGAGTATGAAATCAGTGACGTCCTGATTATCGGGATAGCCACCTTTCATGATGGGGAGGGGGGTAAGAAGCGGGGTAAAAATATTGTCTACCTTATGGAGATAGACGAGGTAGCGGTATGCCACCTTGGTGACCTGGGGCATGTGCTTAACAATGAGCAGATTGAGGATATAGGCAATGTGGATGTGCTGCTACTTCCGGTGGGCGGGGTGTCCACGATAAATGCCCCGATGGCTGCCGAGGTAGTGAGGCAGCTTGAGCCCAAGGTTGTAATTCCGATGCATTACAAAACGCCGGCGCTAAAGTGGGAGCTGGAGCCGGTGGATAGATTCCTTAAGGAGATAGGGGCAAAGCAGGTCAATTCTGAGCCTAAACTCTCCGTCACCAAGTCAAACCTCCCCGCCAGTTCGCAGGTCTTCCTGCTTGATTATCCCCACTAAGTCCCCTAGAGCTTCGATACCTTTATTACCAGTATCATCATGGTTATTAGCATCATTATCATGGTGAGGAGAAAGGCAAGGAACATGGCGCCGCCTGCTGGCACGATCCACTCTGTCCAGTCGAAGGTGTCTGGAGAGGGTGGCTGGGATGACTCTGGCGGCGGCACTGATGAGGTTGTTGGGAGTGGCTCAGTGGTAAAGGCACTAACTGCACTCCAGGGACTAGAAGTATTGGAGCTGACAGCCCTTACCTTCCAGTAGTAGGTGGTATCATAGTCCAGTTCTATGTTAGCCTGCCAGGCAGTGGTGGGCAGGGCGAAGGTGCCGGTCTTTAAGATGGTGGGGTTGTCAACGGCAGACTTGGTGGATACGACCAGTTCGTAGCCATCGGCGCCAGCTACAGCACTCCACTGGAATATTGGTTTTACCGGAACGCCGCCGGCGCCGGCTTCAGGACTCTCCAGCTGTGGGGCATAGGCCTCGGTGCCAAAGCTGGTAGTAAACGACCATTTATCTGACCAATGGCTTAATACCGGCTCGGTGACTCTCACCCGCCAATGGTAGGTGGTAGTCGGGTCAAGGGCGGGCAGTTGCGCTGAGCTGGCTCTGGTATTCCCCTCAAAGCCGGCGGGGACGCTTGAGAACTCGTTGTCGTAATCAAGCTGCCACTTATACTCGGTGGCACCCGGTAGTGTGTCCCAGTCAAGGCTTATATTCTTAACCGTATCATTGATAATCATGCCCATGCCTGTTGCCTCATCGGCGGGTAGGGTAAGGGTGATAGGCTGGGCCAGGCTGTCAATATAGGTAATCAGGCTGGTGTTAGTGCTGTCAACCGACCACAACTGGTTACCAGATAGCCATAGTCCAACGAGGGTAGCCCCATCGTCAAGCCCTCTGGTTACGGTTTCAAAGGTTGGTCCCAGTGGGTATGTCGGGTTGAGGCAGCGCTCCATGCCACCGTTGGCCTTGAAGTTGGTGGCATATAGCGTTCCCTCTGCCGGGGCTAGTAACTGGCCAATCATGCCGGAGGCGGGGCTATCTATATTTTCCCACTTGTCACTCCTGCCAACGATAAAGCGGTAAATGCCCTCATCGGCACTGTCGCTGGCAGCATAGACGGTGTTATTGTCGGCATAGTCGGGGTCAAAGGCAACGCTTATATTGCCGCTCAGGGGCTTTGAGGTAGCATCCTGAGGCAGTGACTCAAATGATGAGCCATTATCCTCAGACCAGAATACCCAGCCATCGCTATTTCCGACCAGGATGGTCTTATCCTTAGCATAGTCGGGTGAGGTGGCTATGGAGTTTAAGGACTGGCCGCCAGCTATCTCCCCCTCGTAGTAACTCAGGCCACTATTGTTGCTGAGGTAGACCAGCCCGTTACTGCCGTCAAAGCTGCCGACGAACAGGGTGGTGTTATCAACCACCGCCCAGGTGTTAATCTGGAAGTGGGCGAGCCGGCGGCCAAAGGTTTGACCGTTATCCACTGACTTCCATATTGCCGGATTGCCGTTGCTGGTGCCGGAGATGAATACTATCTCGTTATCGATATCGTATTGTGGGGGCAGCCGGACACCCTCGATAGTATCTATATCAGCCATGGAGCTGGAGAGCACCCTTTCCCATCTTTTTTCGCTGAGGCTGCGCCACAGGCTGTGCTCACCACCAAAGGTAAGCATAAACATGGTTTCATCCTCGCTATAGACGGGGGAGGGTGCCAGGTCAACAATGTCACTAAGCGTGGTATCAATCAGGCTTAGCTGGTTCCAGGTAATACCGCCGTCGGTGGTACAGGAGAAGGCGCTGTCGGCGCCGCTGGTGGCAGCGTATATCTTGTCTGAAGCCATAGCGATATAGGTCTTAGACTCTCCGGTCGGTGGTTTGGTGCTTAGCTGCCAGTTTCTGCCGCCGTCGCTGCTGAGGTAGACCTCGGCACTGGCGGCAGCACCGACGGTGAGGTTAGCCTTTGTCGTATATCCGCTAACTGCCAGCCCGGTGACATCAAAGCCGATATTAAGGCCGGTGGCTGCCGAGTTTTTCACCCTGTAGACATCACCCTTGCCCGCCCCGCTATCAATAGCGACAAAGTAGCTGGCAATTATGCTTGGGTCGTAGTCCTCAGGGAAGGCGATGCTGGCTGAGAGCGGCACCAGGTTGTTGATTTTAGCATTAGCTATAGTCGCTCCCCACCCCCCGCCGCCAAAGTCAGTGGTAATAAAGGTATTGGTTTCATCACTGACTACGGCTATTATTTGACGGTCGGCAGTATAATTCGGCGAAAAGGCTAACCCGTAGACGTCATAGTTGCCCAGGCTGGTGTCTGTCCAGGTGAACGGGGGAGCGTCCTCCAGAAGGTAGATACCGCCATACTCACCGTTATCGGTGTCTCTGGTGCCGACGACAATAATGTTGTTAAACAGTATATTGACATCTAAAGAGGTGATTTCTATATTGTTAGCTCCCGCCCCACCCGGTGTCGGCAGGGCGATGAATTTACTGACGCCGTCGGCTGACTTATAAACATGGGACGAGGTGGCATAGTAAACAACATCATCCGGAGCGATGGCTATATCAACTATGGTGTCCTGAACCTTGCCGATGGCTGACCAGCTATAGCCGTTGTCGGTGGACTGGTACAGGGTATAGGTCAGCCCCTTGCCGTAGGCATAAATTGTGCCGTTAGAAGCGATGGTCAGGTGCTGGATATCCGAGCCAGAAGCCAGCACCCAACCCCCCGCCTTGCCCTGGGTGGGGATATTGACCCTGGACCATTTCACTGTGTCCGGGTCGGCAAAGACCGGGGAGGTCGGGATGAGCAATAATATTACCAGTAGCCCCAGAGCAGATGCTATTTTTGCCATGCGGCAAAAATTCGAGTCCTCTGTTGGTTGAAAGTCAATAGGGTATAAAGAAAGGGTATAAAGGAGAGCCCCCCGCTTAGCGGGGGGCTCTCGAAGTATCCGGCCTTAGGTGTTACCCTTTATTCATTCCTTAGGGAGTTCTGCGGGTGCTGAATATAAGGGCGACTACCGCAATCACCAGAATGGCGCCGATAATGACCACAGCCCAAATCCAGGCCGGGCTTATCGTTGGGGTCTCCACTATAACTGGTGGAGCTAGCTCTTCTGGCGAGATTGAGGTCCTGAAGGCAACAATACTCTGGACACTGGAGGTCGGGGCGGTTGCCCTGACTGCAGCGTAGTAGTCGGTGTCGTATTCCAGCTCAACTGGACCGAAAGCACTTGTGGCCAGTGTAACTGGAGTTCCGGCTACCGGCGAAGTCAGAGCAGCATCAGTAGCTACGATGAGCTCGTACTCAGTAACCCCGGACATTGGTGCCCAGCTGAGGGCGCAATCCGGCTTCACACCCTGGTCGCCACCTTGTGGGCTTGTCCATATCGGACCAGCGTGTGGTGGCGTGATGACGCCCGAAGACGCCTCAATGGAGATGAAGACCGGGTCAGACCAGGCGCTACCAATAAGGTCAGTGCTGACCTGGTTGATGGCCATTATCTGGATACCGTATTCCACACCACCCAGGAAGGTGTAGTTGATGTCAGGAGCCAAAGCTGCACCGGGATAGACCGCATTGCTCGGCACGCTGGGTACCGGCATAGCAGCGGTAGGAGCCATTATCGCTCCAGGGAAGCCCTGTGCCTTCTCGTAGATGGCAAACATGTAGTTGGTAGCCAGACCAGTGCCTGTGCCCACGGCGCTCCAGCTAAACGGTAGTGTTGATGCACGCCCGGTTACCGGGTCAACCGTTATCACGGCGCCGCTAGCCGGTGTGCTGATGGTCGTCGCGGATGTGGCATAGTAGTCATTGTAGGCAAACAGGTTGACGGTGTTATCGGAGGCGTAGCACTTGTTCTGAGCCACGTCAAAGAAGTTCACCGCCGGAGCTGCAGGCTGGTCCATGGTACCCCAGGTCGGGACTAGATCGCCAACGGCAAGGTGCGGGGCAAGGGTTCGGTCGCAGCCATTGGCTGCACCCATGCCGTAGAGGGCGCCGTTGCTCATGCCCATGCCGACTATTGCGTCAAGAGTGGCATTCGGGTTGGCTATGCTCTCCCACAGGAATTCAACGCCAACCTGGAGCCTGAAGATACCGTTGTTGCTACCAGTTATATCACCGGCGTAGATGAAGCCGTTCTCGGCATAGCCCTCATCGGGTATGACCACGTAGTTACCGGTGGGAGTAAGACCGGGTGGCAGCTGGGCGAAGGTCTCGCCGCCATCGGTTGAGATGGAGGCGCCTCCAGCCGTGCCGCCCACCAGGACATCCCCGCCGGGGGCGGGTATTACCGAGAAGATATTACCGACAAAAGCCGGTCTCGCCGAGCTCCACACCGAGCCGCCATTGGTGCTCTTAAAGACGTTAGTGGCAAAGGCTGTATAGAGTACCTTGGAGCTCTCTACCGACATAAATCTCAGGGCTGCACCTATTACCGGCGCGGAGCGGGTGCTGAAGATGGCGCCGCCGTCATAGGAGGCATAGAGCCTGTTAGCCACCGTGTTGGTTTCGGCGAAGTAGATTTCAGGGGCGTCCGCCCAGGTGGCTTTGTTGATGGCGAGTACGCCAGCAGCGCCGGTGAAGCAGAATATTCGCTTCCAGGTGAATGGCGCTGGCGCGGAGGGTGTCTCCCACAGGCTCAGGTCAGCGCCGTCATCGGTAGCCATAAACAGCTTGGCGCCGTCCGGCGACAGGGCGATGCCGTCAATCTTTAGAACGGTGTTAGCCGCGTCATTGGTGTCTATCAGCGCCTCCTGGTTAAAGGTGTTGCCGGCATCGGTTGATACCGAAAAGGCGCTCTGAAGACCAGCACCGGCATCGGTGGTGCCGCAGTAAACCGTGCTGTCCGCGGAGAATGTAGGTGACACGCGGACATAAGCCCAGCTGGTATCGGTGATAACAGCCGTACCACCCGTTGGCGGCTTGAAGCTGGGGTACCAGGAGGGCATGTTGCTTGTCATCTGTGTGGTTGACCACACCTGGGTGGCGAGACTAGCAACGGCTGCCGGCTGCGTGAACATCTGCCCGGCAAACAGGGTGCCGTTGGCAGTATCGCCGGCGTAGGCTATGCTTCTAACCTGGGTGCCAGCCATCCCCAGCTCACGGGTAACGAGGAGGCTGTCGCAGCGCCAGACACCACCAGCGGTTGCACCGAAGGTGGCGACGGAGGCAAATGCCCTCTCGAAGCCGGGGGTGATGTCAAAGTTGGAGGGCACGGCGATATCGCCGAACATGACGCTGTCACCAGCCGCTGGCAGTACATAGTCGGCAGCAACGATGGGTGTGCCGGCAGGGTTATCGAGGGTTACGGCAGCATGTATCTCTGTCGGAGCGGCGACGCTGTAGTTCTGGACGTTGAGGGTGTAAAGGAAGGTATTGGGTGTAGCCTCAGTGTAGATACCGAAGATGATGCGGTCGCCGACGAAGTTGGGCGAGAACTCGCAGGCTACGAAGTCGCCATGGGTGCCGGTGGCGTTTATAAAGCCAAGGTCATCGGCAACCGTCCAGGTGGCGGTTTCGCCCAGAATCTGCAGGCTGCCCCCAGCGAAAGCAGGAGTAGTGTCCTCGGCGGTGGCAACCATGTAGTCCCTGCTGTAGATGGTGCCGCCGCGGGCGGGACCGACCTTCAGGTCTGTGACTCGCAGGGCGTTAGCCACACCGCTGTTATTAAGACCGGGAAGGGTTGCCCAGGTAACGCCGCCGTCGGTGGAGATGTAGACGACGTCATCAGCGGCACCGCCAGCATCAAAACAGGATACGGCGAGGACGTCCGGGTTGTCGGGGGCAACGGCGACGTTCCCCGGCGGCATAGCAAGGGCGCCGGGTACAGCCGCTAGCCCGTTCCAGGTCTGGCCGCCGTCGGCTGACTTGTATATGGCGTTAGCCAAAGTCAGGTTCACGTTGCCGTCAATGGCGTACATGGTCATGCCGTCGGGGCCTATGGCGATTTCGGTGACGTCGGTGCCGTTAGCCAGCATATTGAACGGGAGAACACTCGGCGTCGGCTGTCCTACCCACGCCATGTTGCCCTCGTCCGCCTTTACATTGGTCGGCAGTAAGGCAAACGCCAGGGTAAACACCAGTACCAGGGCTAAGCCTGCACTTATTATTTTATATAGTTTAGTTTTCATCGACCTTTAGAATTTCCTCCTTGTAAGGATTATGTCCCCAAAGACAAAAGTATATCCCTCGTCCCGGAGACCAGGTTATTTTGGGTTTCGGTTTGTTTTCATTTCGCTCCCCTTGCGGGTCCTTGTCATAAAACCACCTCCTTTCCAAGATTTCCTCTATAATAGCACAAATCCTGTGTTTGTCAAGTCCTCATGTCCCCTTCCATATACAACGAAGCGCTGTCCATTTGCTTAGTCTGAAGGGCTAAAAAGGGGCGCTAACCTCTCTTAAACTCTCCTATTTGGGGTGTCTAAGAGGGGCGTTAGCCCCTCTTCTATAAAATACCTTCCCCCTCTCCAAGAATGGAGAGGGGGATAAAGGGGGTGAGGTTGATAAATGCTCTCTATGTCTCCTTGGTCAGGTTAGCCAGAAACTCGGCGTTGGTCTTTGTTTTACGCATGCGGTCAATGACTCGCTCGGTGGTCTCGGTAAAATTAGTGGAGTCGGAGGCAATCATGGAGACCATGCGCCGCAGCAGCCAGACCTGCTTTACCGTCTCCTCACCGAGCAGAAGCTCCTCCCGCCTGGTGCCGCTGCGCGGAATATCCATTGCCGGGAAGACTCGCCGTTCCGCGAGGCGGCGGTCAAGGTGGAGCTCCATATTTCCTGTCCCCTTGAACTCCTCGTAGATAAGCTCATCCATACGGCTACCGGTATCAATGAGGCAGGTAGCGATGATGGTTAGGCTGCCGCCCTCGGTGGTATTGCGGGCAGCGCCGAAGAAGTGCTTGGCGGGGTAGAGGGCGGCGGGGTCAATACCACCGGAGAGGGTACGACCGCTGGGTGGCATCACCAGGTTATAGGAGCGGGTGAGGCGGGTAATGCCGTCAAGTAGGATGACCACGTCCTTGGCTGTTTCCACCAGTCGCTTGGCTCTCTCCAGCGCCAGCTCAGCGACGCGGGTGTGGTGCTCCACCGGCTCGTCAAAGGTGGCTGATATTACCTCCCCCTTGGTCGAGCGCTTCATATCGGTAACCTCCTCAGGTCGCTCGCCGATGAGGCAGACCATAAGGTTGATATCGCTATAGTTGGTGGTGATGGCATTGGCGATGGATTTTAAGAGGATGGTTTTACCGGCTTTGGGTGGTGATACAATTAAGCCCCGTTGCCCCCGCCCGATGGGGGCAATGAGGTTGATAAGCCGGGTAGAAAGCTCATTGGGGTTGGTCTCAAGGTTAATCAGTTTATCGGGGAAGGTGGGGGTGAGTGAGCCAAAGGTGGGGCGGCCCTTGGCTAGCTCGGGGTCGGCGCCGTTAACCGCCTCAACCCTGACCAGTCCGTAGTATTTTTCACCTTCCTTGGGTGGTCTGCCCTGACCGGCGACGGTATCGCCGTTGCGCAGGCCGAAGCGGCGGATTTGGGACTGGGAGACATAGACATCGGCCGAGCTGGGCAGGAGGCTGTCTTGCCTCAGGAACCCGTAGCCCTCCGAGGTAATCTCAAGGATGCCGCCGCAGAAGACGTAGCCCTGTTGTTCGGCGCTTGCCTGAAGCAGGCGCATGACGAGCTCCTGCTTCTTGAGGTTGGTGTAGCTGGTGATGCCCGCCCCCTTGGCGAGCTCAAGCAACTCCTCTCGACTTTTAGTTTCAAGTTCGTTAATGTTCATGGTAAAGCCTCGCTATGGTTGTTTTACTCCCCCTTTGAGATTGCCTGCCAGTCGCTAAGGAAGCGAGCCACGCCGACATCAGTCAGGGGGTGTTGTATCATCTTCATCAGTACGCTATAAGGAACGGTGGCAATATGAGCCCCGGCTTTAGCTGCCACCACGCAGTGCTCGGGGTGACGAATGCTGGCGGCAATCACCTCGGTGGAGAATTTGTAATGGGCAAAGACATCAACAATATCCTTGACCAACTCCATGCCGTTGTGCCCGGCGTCATCCAGCCTGCCCACAAATGGGCTGACATAAGTAGCGCCGGCAAGTGCCCCGAGGAGGGCTTGATTTACCGAGAAGCAGAGGGTCATATTTACCTTTATCTTCTCCTGGTGCAGGGCTGTTATTGCCTGGAGCCCTTCAGCGGTAGCTGGTATCTTGATATTGACATTAGGTGCCCAGGAAGCCTTGAGGTGAGCCTCTTTTATCATGGACTCGGCGTTCTCGGCCAGCACCTCCGCCGAGACCGGCCCCGGGATAATAGAGCAGATCTCCTTGACCACCGCTTCATAATCGGCGGTTTTTTCCTTGGACACCAGGGTGGGGTTGGTGGTAACCCCGCTCACGATTCCCAGCTTGGCGCCTTGCCTTATCTGGTCAATATTGGCTGTATCAAGAAAGATTCTCATTTGTACCTCTCAGACGAAAGGGGCAGTGGTGGCTGAGCCCCTTCCCGTAGTATATCCTTAGCCGCCCCCATAAAATCGCGAAACAGTGGGTTGGGGCGAGCGGGGCGGGAGCTAAATTCAGGGTGAAACTGGCAGGCCACCATCCAGGGGTGGTCAGCCAGTTCGCAGATCTCAACCAGCTTGCCGTCCGGGGACAATCCGCTACAGACCATCCCCGCCGCCTCCAGCTGCTTGCGGTATTTATTATTAAATTCATAGCGATGCCTGTGGCGTTCTTGGATTAGCTCCTGCCCGTAGGCAGTAGCGGCATGGCTGCCATTAACCAACTGGCAGGGGTAGTTGCCCAGGCGCATGGTGCCACCCTTGGCTGCCTTACCCCTTTGCTCGGGGAGGAGGTCAATGACGGGGTGGGGGGTACTAGCATCAAACTCGGTTGAGTTCGGCTCATTTGAGCCAAGGACATGGCGGGCAAATTCTATTACCATGACGTGCATCCCCAGGCACAGCCCGAGGTAGGGGATTTTATTCTCGCGGGCATAGGTTGCCGCCTTTACCATGCCCTCTATGCCTCTAACACCGAAGCCGCCGGGGACGATAATACCCTGAGCCGAGCGCAACACGGAATCGTCTCCGTTGTTTTCCAGTGTCTCTGAGGGGACCCAGTTAAGCTCAGCATCCCGACCGTGATGGAGGGCGGCGTGGTATAGTGCCTCCCGCACTGAGAAGTAGGCATCTTTTAGTTCCACATATTTCCCCACCAGGGCGATATTAACCGGCTCGCGGGGTGTTTTAATGAGACTGACCATTTCCTGCCACTGCTTCAGGTCTGAGGAGTGAGGCTTTAGCCTGAGCTTGTCTATAATTAATTGCCCCAGCCCCTCCTCCTCCAGGACAAGCGGCACCTCATAAATGGTGGATACCGTGGGCATGGGGATGACCGCCCTTTGTTCAACGTCACAGAAGAGTGATATTTTATCCCTTATCTCCTGGGAGATGGGGTGGTCGCTGCGGCAGATGATGATATCGGGCTGAATACCGATACGGCGTAGCTCGTTAACGCTGTGCTGTGTTGGCTTGGTCTTTATCTCCTGGGTGGAATTAAGATATGGGAGGAGGGTAACGTGGACATAGAGCACGTTATCCCGCCCCACATCGTTTCGCATCTGTCTGATGGCTTCCAGGAAGGGCTGTCCTTCAATATCGCCGACGGTGCCACCGACCTCTATAACAACCACATCAGCCTTTGATTTCTCAGCCAGTAGATTGAAGCGTTCCTTTATCTCGGTGGTAACATGGGGCACCACCTGTATCGTTCCTCCCAGGAAGTCGCCCCGCCTCTCCTTGGCGATAACGGTGCTATAGATTTGACCCGAGGTAACGCTTGATTCGGTGCCGAGGTTAACATCAATGAAACGCTCGTAATTGCCAAGGTCAAGGTCGGTCTCAGCACCGTCCTGGGTGACAAATACCTCACCATGCTGGTAGGGGGACATTGTCCCGGGGTCAACATTAAGGTAGGGGTCTAGCTTTTGTACTGACACTGTAATCTGGCGACTCTTTAAGATGGTACCAATGGAAGCGACGGTGATACCTTTTCCAACTGAACTAACTACACCACCAGTAACAAAGATATACCTTGACATTGGGGAAACCAAACCTAGGAATCTAGCCCGAAAGCACTCTTAAAACAAAGGGGCAGGTTTTTATATATTATAATGAGGGAAATACCAGTTGTCAAGTTTGTATTGGCAACGGCGGTGGTGCTATTATTATGGCGATGGAGCAAAGACTGAGGGAAGCCCTTTCCCGGAGGCAGAAGCGACATATCACTGAAGCCAAGCTGGTGCCTTCGGCGGTGCTGGTGCCTATCTATTATAAGGAAGGGCAGTATTATATCCTGTTTACCAAGCGGACGGAGTGGCTGAAGGAGCATAAGGGGCAGATATCCTTTCCCGGGGGTGCCCAGCATAAGGGGGATAGGACGCTGCTTGATACCGCTCTGCGTGAATGTGCCGAGGAGATAGGCTTAGCCCCCGACAAGGTTAAGGTACTGGGGGAGCTGGATGACACCCTCACCGAGACCTCCAGTTATGTTATCTCCCCCTTTGTTGCCCTTATCCCCTACCCCTATCAGTTCAGGGTTTATGGGGGGGAGGTTGATGAGATAATTGAAGCCCCTATCTCGGTGCTTCTGGACAAAGACCGCTTACATCAGAAGGCGGCGGTTTTAGGCGGTAAGGCTCTTAACTTTTACGTCTATAAGTATCAGGGGAAGGTAATCTGGGGGGCAACGGCCAAGATACTCAACCAGTTTCTTGATATTTTTAGCCGGGCGCTGGAGGGCTTAAGGCTGACTAGCCCCGAAATTTAGGAAAATCAACCCCCCCGTTTTTAACCCGCGTCTTTTTTATTCATCCCCTCCCCAATTTTAACTTAGCTTTTTCTTCCC
>CAYWCO010000032.1:0-11545 GCA_964456815.1 uncultured Dehalococcoidales bacterium
GTAGCTACCCTGCCCCTCTACCTTAACTCCCTTACCGGCAAAGGCTGCCACCTGGCCACAGTTAACGATTACCTCGCCCGTCGTGACCCCTACTGGATGGGACCTATTTACCACGCCTTGGGAGCAACCGTGGCCAGCATCTATCCCCAGCAGACACCGGATGACTATACCCCATCCCGGCTCTACGACCCGGATTACGATTCTGGGGACGCCCGGTGGCGGCATTTCCGTCCCATCACACGCCGCGAGGCTTATCAGGCAGACATTACCTATGGTACCAGCAGTGAGTTTGGCTTTGACTATCTGCGGGACAACATGGTCATGGACCTCTCCCAGTGTGTCCAGCGCCCCTTAAATTATGCCATCGTTGACGAGGTGGACTATCTGCTTATTGATGAAGCCAGAACCCCGCTTATTATCAGCGCCCCGGATGTGGAAGCGGGGGAGAGGTATCAAAAATTCGCTCGCCTTGTCCCCGCCCTGAAGAGGGATTTGGACTATACCGTAGATGAGAAGGAACGCCGCATAAGGGAGATAACCGATACCGGCTACGGGAATGTGGAGAGGATATTAAAGCGGGAAGGGATACTGAAATCAGGCAGTCTCTATGATAACGAGGCCAGCGCCGTGCTTCTCCACCACCTGAGAAATGCCCTCGGTGCTAAGGAATTTTACAAGAGGGATAAAGAATATGTGGTCAAGGATGGGCAGGTTATCATCGTTGACGAGTTCACCGGCAGGCTGATGCATGGTCGCCGCTACTCCGAGGGCTTGCACCAGGCGATAGAAGCCAAGGAGCGGGTCAAGGTTCAGCAGGAAAGCAGGACCTATGCCGCCGTTACCATCCAGAACTACTTCCGCATGTACCAGAAACTGGGTGGAATGACCGGCACCGCCATTACCGAGGCTGAGGAGTTCCACAAGATATATAAGCTTGAGGTGGTGATTATCCCCACCCACAAGCCCATGGTTCGCCAGGACTTCCCCGACCAGATTTACAAGGACGAAGAAGCTAAATTCAGGGCGGTGGTGCGTGAGGTGGAGCAGTTTAATAAAGAGGGGCATCCGGTGCTCATCGGCACGGTCTCTATTGAGAGTTCGGAGTACCTGAGCAACCTCTTGAAGAGGAGGGGCATCCCCCACGAGGTGCTTAATGCCAAGCAGCACGAGAGGGAGGCTTATATCGTGGCTCAGGCGGGACAGCCGGGGGCGGTAACCGTCGCCACCAATATGGCGGGGCGTGGTGTTGATATTATACTGGGGGGAAATCCCGAAGGACAGGATGAAGCTGAGTGGCGGAAGAAAAATGACAAGGTTTTAGCCCTCGGCGGGCTCCATGTTGTTGGCACTGAGCGCCATGAGGCAAGGCGAATTGATAACCAGCTGAGGGGTAGAGCCGGGCGCCAGGGCGACCGGGGAAGCTCTCGCTTCTATGTCTCTCTGGAGGATGAGGTTGTCCGCCGCTTCGGTGGCGACCGTGTCAAGGGCATTATGGAGTGGGCGGGGATGGACGAGGATATCTCCATTGAGAATAAGCTGGTCAACCGCGCTATTGAAAATTCCCAGGTCAAGGTGGAAGGCTACTACTTTGATATTCGTAAGCACCTGGTGGAGTATGACGATGTCGTTAATAAGCACCGCGAGCTAATCTATGGTGAGCGGAGAAAGCTATTAGAGGGCGCCGACCTCAAGGCAAATATCCTGTCAATGGTCAAGGAGGAGCTCCAGGGCATAGTCGCTGCCTGCACCGCCAGCGAGTACGGCGACGGCTGGGACATAAACGCCCTCGTCGGTGAGGTTTCCACCATCCTCCCCCTTCCCCCCGCCTTGAGTGCCGCCGCCCTCTCCCAGATGAAGCCGAAGGAGATTGAAGACAAGCTCGCTGAGCTGGCGGAGGCTCTCTATGAACAGCGGGAGAAGGAGCTGGGCGCAGACAATATGAGGGTGGTGGAGAGGCTGGTGATGCTCCGCACTATAGACAGCCTGTGGGTGGAGCACCTGACGGCGATGGAGAATATGCGCCAGGGGATAGGGCTGGTGGCGGTGGGTCAGCGCGACCCCCTCGTTGCCTACAAGACGGAGGGGCATAGCCAGTTTCAGAACCTCCTGGCGGCAATCCAGCACGGTGTAGTTCATACCATATACCACGTCGGCCTGGCCAAGCGGGAAGCCCCCCAGAAAGCCCCGGCGCCGGCTCAGGCTCAGGTGAGTCTCAAGAAGCAGAAGGTTGGCGGCAAAAAGATAGGCAGAAACGACCCCTGCCCCTGCGGCTCGGGGAAGAAGTATAAGCACTGCTGCGGGAGGTAGCAGAAGGAGGTGACTTATGACGCAAATTAGAATTAAGGTTGTAGAAGATGTTTGTCTTGGCTACAAAGTATATCGTGGAAGTATAAAGGCTTGTGATTTAGAACCAGCAACGTGGATAGACTTTTATGATGAAGATGTAAATCCTCTCGGATATCAACGTTCTTTTAACGAGGAAAGGAGTCAGGATGCCGCTGATTATGCGGAAACACCTGAAGCTTTTTGGCCGGAGTCAATATTAGCTATACGAGGTGAAAAAGTAGGGGATAAAGCGGACAAAGTTGCATATAAGTTTGTACCAGTATCAGCTGGCAGCAAATTTGGAGAATTAGTTGTTAGGTATAACGGACAACGGACAGAAACAATACAGGGTCAAGTATTTAAATGGAGAAGAGCCTTCAGTCAGGTGGATTGTCAGCATAGACTGGGTAAAATGGGTAATAGCGATAAATCTATAACAGTTTGCATAATTCCGGGGATTGATAGCACTCAAGAGGCGATTATTTTTAAAACAATAAACGATAAGCAGAAAAAGATTAGCACATCTTTGGTAGACGCAATTATCCAGCTGTCTCAAAATCCATTTGAAACGCCAGAGGTGCATTGGGGATTTTCATTAAGTAGAGATGTAGGTAGTTGTTTTTATAAAAAAGTCAATATGGAAGGAAGAAACATAGCTGGGCAGGTGTATTTGGTTACTTTAAGAACATTACGAACAAGTATATCTTCATTAGTTGGCGGTAAGAGATTCATATATCAAAATATGACTGCCCCCCCAGTATACGATCAGTTCTATATTCTGATAAGAAGCTACTGGAATGAAGTAAGTAATTTGTGGCCAAATGAATTTACCGATACACAAAATTTTAAGCTAATGACGGTTCCAGGCTTAAAAGGTTTGGCTAGATACGGTAGAAACATATTTAAAGAGGCATTTGAAGTAGGAAATAATAATACAGACCTTACGAGTAGAGTAAATAGAGTTGGTGCGAATGTTATGGATTGGAGAGTAACGGGGCCATTAAGACTTGCTTCAGGGAATGCAGGAGCTAAAGAAGTGTATCGATTACTCGTTCAAAATTACGGTGCTCCGTAGATTATTTAGTAGTTGCTCTGTACTCATAGGTGCAGGCTAACCCCATGAACAACAAACAAATCGCCAGGGTCTTTGAGGACATTGCCGGCCTCCTGGAGCTAAAAGGGGAGAACCCGTTCAAAATCAGGGCTTACCAGAAGGTCGTGCGCTCCATTGAGCACCTGCCCGTGGAACTGGAGCAGCTGGTCAGGGAGGACAGGCTGAAGGAAGTCCCCGGGGTGGGGGAGGCAATCAACAAGAAGATTACCGAGCTGGTAACTACGGGCAAGCTTGACTACTACGAGAAGCTCAAGGCTGAGTTCCCCGAGGGAATCAGCGCCCTTAAGAGAGGGGGTGGGGTTAATAAATAATCCCAGCTTGACACTGACACACGGTGGCAATACCGAAGCGATAAGACACCTGGAGCGGGCGGTTCTTACCGGCAAGCACTGGTATCTCGCCCTGCTTGAGGCTATCAGGCTA
Source organism: uncultured Dehalococcoidales bacterium (assembly GCA_964456815.1). Lineage (GTDB taxonomy): Bacteria > Chloroflexota > Dehalococcoidia > Dehalococcoidales > BS750m-G39 > CAVTZP01. Next base: position 3,863 of record CAYWCO010000032.1, read on the forward strand.
TGGACTGATAGCGAGGAGAGCTATAACGGTCGCCATTACCGCTATCTTATTGACGGCGAAGCCTTTGACTGGCTGCTTCTGGCGGAGCGGCTGTGTGAGGCGGTAGATGACCTGGTGCCTGGGGATGAAAAACTTGCCCTCCTCTTCCGGGGCAAACCGCCGCTTAAACTGACCAAGGAGAAATTCAAGGGGCTTATCGGCGCTGCCAAATACCGCCAGTATCTTAACTACTTCTACGGCATCACCGTGGAGGGGGCGCTGCTTCTGGCGGTGGAGGCGGAGGTGCGCAAGGAATGGCGCACCTCGGGCTATAATAATGAGCGCAACCTGCTTAACGAGGTCTACCAGCGGATATACGGTGCCACCAAGGCAACATTGCTCAAGCGCTTCCGGCGGGAGAAAGGCTACCCGCAGCTTAAGTCTATCGGCTTAACCGAGCTCAGGGAGTTTACCTACTGGCTTTTTAAGTATCGGCTGAAGAACTGCGATAAGGCGAAGGTTGCCAGTGATACCAAGAAGGCGCTGGAGCAGCTTTCAGCTAACGGCTTTTCCAGCTTCAGCTGAGTTTATCCAGCCCCTGTTTCAGCCTTTCCAGCTTATCCTTTCTTACCGCCAGCTTGTCCCGCTCACTGTCAACAACCACCGCCGGCGCCTTACGGAGAAAGGCTTTGTCCCTGAACCTGGCTTCAAGACGAGCCACCTCGGCCTGGGCTTCTTCTATCTCCTTTTGCAGCCGTTTCCGCTCCGCCTCAAGGTCAACCATACTTGCCATCGGTATGATGACCTCGGACTCTTTGAGCACCAGCGCCACCGTATTTTCGCCCCTCAGCGCCTCCCGGCTGTCCAGAAAGGTAACCGGTCTTGCACGAGCCAGGGTCTCAATCGCCGGGGAGTAGGGGGTGATGGCGGGGGTGAGCTCGCCGGCATAAACCTTCGCCTCAATCCATCGGGCGCTCTCCACCTTGTATTGAGCCCGGACATTGCGGACGGAGTGTATTATCTCAATTATTGACTCCATAACCCGCTCCGCCTGCGGGTCAACAGCCTTCTTATCTGCCTCAGGGTAATCAGCGACCATTATTGACTCGGTTTTTTGCCATTTTTGCAAGTCGGGGGGCAGGCGCTGTTTGAGGTTCTGCCATAGCTCCTCGGTAACGAAGGGCATACAGGGGTGCAGCAGGCGGAGCGATGCCTCCAGCACATGGACCAGGATGGGCAGGGGGGAGGGCGCTTCCCCGGAGCGGAGGCGAATCTTGGCGAATTCTACATACCAGTCGCAGTACTCGCCCCAGAGGAAATCATGGAGCTGCCTCTGGGCTTCACCGAACTGGAAGTCCGCCATCAATCTGGTTACCGTGGACGTGGTGCGGCTGAGGCGGCTTAGAATCCAGCGGTCTTCAACGGGGAGCTTGTCTTTCTGGATTTTGAGGTCTGCCCCTTCTGACTCAATGCTTCTGACCACAAAGCGGGTGGCGTTCCAGAGCTTGTTGGCGAAGTTTCGCCCGCCTTCAAGTCTTGGCGTTGTCAGCTTGAGGTCATTCCCCGGTGATACGTCGGTGGTCAGGGCAAAGCGCATGGCGTCGGTGCCGTATACCTTGAGGGTATCGAGGGGATTAAGCACGTTGCCCCTGAGCTTGCTCATCTTCTCCCCCTTCTCATCCCGCACCAGCCCGTGAAGATAAACGGTTTCAAAGGGGATGTCGCCGGTGTCCTCAAGACCCATCATAATCATTCTGGCTACCCAGAAAAACAGAATGTCGTAGCCGGTTTCCATTACCGTGGTCGGGTAGAAGTAGCGCAGCTCCTCGCTGTCATCGGGCCAGCCCAGGGTGGAGTGAGTCCACAGCGCCGAGGAGAACCAGGTATCGAGGACGTCCGGGTCCTGCTCAATTCTGGTGGAGCCGCATTTCTGGCAGGCTTGCGGTGTTTCCACCGCCACCGTTAGCTCGTTGCAGTCCCGGCAGTACCAGACCGGTATTCTATGCCCCCACCATAGCTGGCGGCTGATGCACCAGTCGCGGATATTCTCCAGCCAGTTAAGGTAGACCTTGGTGAAGCGCTCGGGGATGATATCAATACGCCCATCCCTGACGGCGCTTATGGCGGCTTTGGCTAAGGGCTGGGTCTTGATAAACCACTGCCTGCTGGCGAGGGGCTCGATAATTACCTGGCAGCGGTCGCAGTGCCCCACGGAGTGGGTGTAGGGCTCAACCTTAACCAGAAGCCCTTCTTTTTCCAGGTCGGCTAATATCGCCTTGCGGCAGTCAAAGCGGTCAAGCCCAACGTAGGGTCCAGCGTTTTCATTCATGGTAGTGTCTGGGTTCAGTATATTTACCAGTTCCAGCCCCTGGCGCTGGGCGACCTCAAAGTCCACCGGGTCGTGGGCGGGGGTGATTTTTACCGCCCCGGTGCCAAACTCAGGGTCAACGGCGTCATCGGCAATAATCGGTATCACCCTTTTTACAGCGGGGAGAATAACCTTCTTGCCCACCATAGCCTTGAACCGCTTATCCTTAGGGTTGACCGCTACCGCAGTATCGCCGAGTATGGTCTCGGGGCGGGTGGTGGCTACGGTTATAAAGCCGTCATCTTCAGCCAGCGGATATTTGACATAATATAGATGCCCCTGTATGTCTTTATGTTCCACCTCAAGGTCGGAGAGGGCGGTGGCGCAGCGGGGGCACCAGTTTATAATCCGCTCCCCGCGGTAGATTAAGCCCTTGTCATAGAGCCGAACGAAGGCGGTGCGCACCGCCAGGCTTGGCCCCTCATCAAGGGTAAATTTCTCCCGGCTCCAGTCGCAGGAAACACCGAGCCTCTGGTGCTGCTCAGCGATAGTCCGCCGGCACTGCTCTGCCCACTGCCTCATCCTCTCCAGGAATTTTTCCCTGCCCAGCTTATGCCGGTCCAGCCCTTCCCCCGCCAGCTTTTGTTCCACCACCACCTGGGCGGCGATGCCGGCATGGTCAACGCCAGGGAGCCAGAGCGTGGGCTCGCCCCTCATGCGGTGCCAGCGAATCATGATGTCCTCCAGGGTGGTGGTCAGGGCGTGCCCGATGTGAAGCTCACCGGTGACGTTGGGCGGGGGCATGATGATAACGAAGGGCTTCTTTTCGGGGTCTATCTTCGGGGTAAAATAGCCCTTCTCCAGCCAGAGCTTATACCATTTCTGCTCTACTTTTTGTGGCTCGTAGGCTTTGGGCATGTCACTATGCATTTCCATCAACTCTGCCATTAAGGGGATATTTCCTTCTAGCTAGCGGCTACCGCTTGAGCAGCCCCACCACCCTGTCCAGTATCTTATCCGCTGCTTCCCTCTTGCTCATCAGGGGAAGTTTTTCTGCCTTGCCCTTTTTATCTATCAGGGTTACCTTGTTGGTATCAACGCCGAAGCCGCTTTTTTTATCGGTAATATCGTTGGCCACAATCAGGTCAAGCTTCTTTTTTTGCAGCTTCTTCCTGGCGTTGGCGACTATATCCTCGCTCTCGGCGGCAAAGCCGACCCTGAGGAAACTGCCCTTGACCTCGGTGATAATATCCGGCGTCCTGACCAGCTCTAAGGTTAAACTTTGGCTCTCTTTCTTAATCTTGGTCCTGGCTGCGGTCTTGGGCTGGTAGTCGGCGACTGCCGCCGCCATAATCAGGGCATCAGCCCTGGCTACCGCCTTGGCTACCGCCGTCTTCATCTCAGCCGTAGTTCTGACATGGATAGTCTCAATGCCTGTTGGGTCGGGGAGGGAGGTGGGGGCGGTAACCAGTGTAACCTTAGCCCCTCTATCCCTGGCGGCTGAAGCCAGAGCGTAGCCCATCTTGCCCGAAGAGGGGTTGCCGATATGGCGGGCGGGGTCGATTGGCTCCTGCGTGCCGCCGGCGGTAACCACCATTCGTTTGCCGGCAAGGTCACTGCTCCTGCCCAGTACCTGAGTTATAGTGCTGATAATCTTGTCGGCATCAGCCAGACGTCCCAGCCCTACCTTGCCCGAAGCAAGACGCCCATATTCAGGGCCGACAATAATAAAGCCCCGCGCTTTAAGCTTATTTAGGTTCTCCTGGGTAACGGGATTGTCAAACATGTTGGCATCCATCGTTGGTGCCACGATAACCGGGGCTTTGGTTGCCAGAACGGTCAGGGTAACCATATCGTCGGCTATGCCGACTGCCAGTCTGGCGATAGTGGAGGCGGTAGCCGGGGCGATAACCACTACGTCAGCCGCCTCCCCCAGCACGATATGCTCAACGGCGTGCTGGGAGGTGGGGTCATACATATCGGTTACCACCATCCCGTGGGTAATGCTGCGCAGGGTGAGCGGGGCGATAAACCTGGTCGCCGCCTCGGTCATAACCACCTCAACCTTAGCCCCGCCTTGAGTCAGCTTGCTGGCGATGTCGGCTGCCTTATAGACGGCGACACTCCCGGTTATACCCAATACTATAGTCTTATCAGCCAGCATATTGCCTCCTAAGCCTTATTCATGTGGTAGATGAGCCTCAGACCAATCAGGGTCAGGTCAGGGTTTATCCCATCAAAGATATTGGTTTCTTTAGCGACAAGGCTGGCATAACCGCCGGTGGCTATCACCTTAGCCTTTTCCTTTAGTTCTTTCTGGATGCGAGCCACCAGCCCCTCAATGAGGGCAACATAGCCGAAGATAACCCCTGATTGCATGGCGGCGATGGTATTGGTGCCGATAGCCCGTTTGGGGTGAGTCAGCTCCACCCGGGGTAGCATTGACGCCCGGGCAAATAGGGCCTCAGCCCCGCTCATTATCCCCGGGGCAATAGCCCCTCCCAGATAGTCGCCCTCTTTGGATACAGTGTCAAAGGTGGTGGCTGTGCCCAGGTCGGTGACGATTACCGGCCCCCCATAGAGGTGATGGGCAGCGGCGGCATTTATAACGCGGTCGGTGCCTACCTCCCTCGGATTGTCCATCCGGATGCGCACCCCGGTCTTTACCCCCGCTCCCACCACCAGCGGCGAGACATGAAAATAGCGTTTAAATAGCTCGTCAAAGGTGGATATTAGCGGCGGGACAACGCTGCATAGGGCTATTGCCTTAATATCGGGTGTATCTAGACCCTGCTGGTGCATCAGGTTGAGCAGTAGCGCTGCGTACTCATCGGCCATGCGGTGGATGTCAGTAGCCATGTGCCAGGTGGCGCGAAGCTCCTCGCCATCAAAGACACCGAAGGTGATGTCAGTATTCCCGATATCAATGGCAAGTAACAATCCTATTTTTCCTTTATCTGCTTGATAACCTGGGGCAGTTCGGGCAGGAGGTCGGTGGCAATCATACCGGCATCGCCAAGCCTGGCCTTTACCATCTCACCAGCCTCGGTATGGAGGTAAACACCGCAGGCGGCGGCGTCAAAGAGGGGTAGCCCCTGTGCCACCAGCCCGGCAATAGCCCCGGTTAGTACGTCGCCGGTGCCGGCTGACGCCAGCCCGGCATTGGCGGCAAGGCTAATCTTGACCTTGCCCTGCGGCGAGGCGACAACGGTATGGGCTCCCTTCAGGACGATTGTTTTGTGCCATTTTTCCGCCATCTTACGGGCAATTCCCTCCCGGTCTGTTTGCACCTCCTCCACTGTCATTCCAGCCAGCCTTGCCATTTCCCCGGGGTGGGGGGTAAGTATGGCATCGGCGGTTAGCCTTGTCCACCAATCTGAGGTATTGGCTAGGGTGTTGAGGGCATCGGCGTCAAGGACCAGTGGTGGCAGTGGCTGCTTGTGCCCCTCAATAAGAATAGTCTTGACCAGTTTTACCGCCGACTCGCTCTGCCCCAGTCCACAGCCCATAAGCAGGACATTATAACCTTCAAGTTGCTGGAATATCAGCTTAACGGCGTCGGGTGAGATGATGCCGGGGCGAATTTCAGGTAGGGGGAGATAGGTTACCTCGGTTATCTTTGATGCCAGGATAGGCTGTAGGCCGCTAGCCAGTGTCACCAGTCCTGCCCCCACCCGCATGGCACCGCTGCAGGCCAGGTAGGCGGCACCGATATAATTTATTGAGCCAGCCACCACCAGTACCCGGCCAAAGGTTCCTTTATTAGCTCGGGGCGGGCGCTCGGGAAGGACCGATTTAACCCAATCACCGATAATAAGTTCTGTTACTGCCTCCTCCACCAGGTGCGCCGGCATGCCGATGTCAACCACGCTTATTCTGCCCACCTTGGTCGCTCCGGGGAGTTTAAATAAGCCTGGCTTGGGAAAACCAAGGGTTATGGTGTAATCAGCATAGAGGGCATCAGGGTCTATCTCCCCGGTATCGGCGTTGAGCCCCGAGGGTAAGTCCAGGGCAAAGATGCGCTGAGCCCGGCGCTCCTTTTTTGACTCGCTTACCTTTTCCAGTACCGTTGCGATAATGGTGCTAAAGCGCCGGGTAATACCGGTGCCAAATATGGCATCAACAATAGCATCGGCTGAAGCCAGAAGCTCGTCAAGCCTTTTCAGACCTTCGTCTTCAGCCAGGTCAACGCAGGTAATGCCGCGTTCCCGGACCAGCTTGAGCTTCGGGTCATCCTGGGGTCTCTGCCCGAGAATATAGACGCTGACCTTCCCCCCCCAGTTATCAAGAAGACGGGCGGCGACTAATCCGTCCCCGCCGTTATTGCCGGGTCCAATCAGGAACAGGATGGGGTGCTGCTCAATATTTTCCAGGACACGCTTGACCTCTTCCGCCACCGCCTTGCCGGCGTTCTCCATAAGTATGTCTGTGGTCAAACCAATCCGGCCGCAGTTTTCCTCCAGGAGGCGTATCTGGCTTGTGGTTAGAATTTTCATCTGATTCCCTCCCCAAAGCCTATCTTATCCAGACCGGCTTTCTTTTCTCCAGGAAGGCTTTCAGCCCCTCAACGCTATTCTCCTCTGCCATCACCATGGTAGCATCAACCCCGGTTACTTCCATAGCCTTATAAAAGTCGAGGTCAAAATTACGATATAGAGCCCGCCTTGCCTGGGTCAAGGTTAGCCCGCTATTAGCGGTAAACCGCTTGATAAATTCCTCAGTCGCCTTCTCAAACTCCTCATCAGGGACGGCTTTATTTACCAGACCAATCCTCTCCGCTTCCTTGGCGCTGATACTATCACCGGATAGGATAAGCTCAAACGCCTTTTGTCTGCCCAGAATCCTGGGGAAGAGGACTGAGGCCGGGGGTGGATAGACGCCGAGCTTAATCTCAGGCTGTCCCAGTTGCGCCTTTTCTGAGGCGATAGCCATATCACAGCCAGCCACTATCTCGCAGCCCCCGCCCAGGGCGACACCATTGACCACGGCAATAGTCGGCTTCTCTACCTCTACCAGCGATATAAATAGCTGGTGGAATACCTCCACCATTTTGGGCAGCTTCTCCCCGAGATGGTCGCCAACGGCTACTCCAGCGGAAAATGCCTTCTCGCCGGCGCCGGTAATAACCACCACTTTTATCTCATCATCCGTCCTTAGCTCGGCAAGTGCCTGGTTCATCTCCTCTAGGGTTTCAATATCAAGGATGTTTAACGGTGGTCGGTTGATGATGAGCTTTGCCACCTCATCCCTCTTTTCCACCAGTATGTTTTTGAAGTCCATCGCTTCCCCCTCTAGTGTTATCAAATTGAAGTGTAGCAGCATCCCAGCCTACGGTCAACCTCTTTATAAGCCTGTTTTTCCCAGCCACTCCCCGTTTTTGGCAAATGTTTTTCTTC
>CAYWCO010000033.1:0-11323 GCA_964456815.1 uncultured Dehalococcoidales bacterium
GAGGCGTTTTCTCACCTATCCACTCATTATCGGCTAGGTAGCTGGTATTAGCTCCGCAGGTTACCTTAAGCCTCTTATGTCCGTTAGCCTGCTCCCCGCTAGCACTAGCGTTAGACGGTATCACCTTGACGACATTACTACCGCCCAAAGCCTTAAGGTATCCGAGTAAGCCTTTGCGCCCAATGGTCAAGTCCATAAGCATTACCCTTTCGGCTAATGCTCTTGACAGGGCGCTTACCAGCGTAGCCTTATGAGCTACAAAGCCATCGCCTGAACGCTTGCCCACGATATTCAGTTGTTCCAAAAACAACCCCCCTTCGGCATCGGTTAGAGTGGGCAAATCTCCAGCCTAGCCTAGTAGTAACTATCCGATTACCCGCAACCCGCTGGCATAATCGGTAGTCCCACTATCTATAATCGTTTGAGGGGGGCAAAATCTTACGGTCAAATCAGCCTTTTTTGCTCTGTTTGCCTAAATCGCCATAGGTATTGATGCTCTTTGTTGCTTAAGGACAAGCCCTTAAGCCTCTTACCCGCTATCACCACTAACCGCTTTGGGCAACCGAGTAGCCAAATCCTAGCGTCTAGCCAATCGTGGAGGTCAATCGCCTTATCATCAGCTAGTGTGTCCATTAGCTCGGTAGCGTTACCGTCCCCGTCCTCTATAACGGTGTTAAGACTGGTAACCCTACCGTTGCGGTATTCACTCCTCCAGTAATCAGCAACCCTACAAGAGGCTATCCGTAGCATAGCTACATCGGATAATTGACCACCACCATTACTGTCTAGCCTGATTTGGGCTTGGGCAAGGCTTAATATAATGGTATGGTTTAAGTCCTCTCCATCCTGCCACTTTGCCTTGTGTTGAAACCTGTCGGCTACTGCGATATACTTACCCCAGTCTAACATTGTCGGTTCACCCCGCTTTGTTAGATTTGCCCTAGCTCGGTTAACTGCTGGCTAGGGCATTTACTTTGCCCTAGACTGGGTAAGCGTTCAGCTTTGGCTCTATTCAGTTGTTAAGGTGCTTTCGTTTTCCAGTTATATCATCCAACAAAAGGAACGATTGTTAAATCAGAGGAAGCAATTGCATCCTCACCCCTAGGGAGGGGAGAAATTGTAGCCATAAAAAAGCCCCCTACAAGAGGCTTTTCAGTCAGTTGGAACGATTAAGAGAGTCTGCGAGGGGCTCTGTAATCAGAAAATAGAAGGTTTCTAAGGCGGACTAATAGTTTTCTTCCCCTTGCCTAAGTTCTGAGATAGCGGCTTCTCCTAGTGCTGCGCTGTTCTCTGGAGTAATTGTAGAGGGTCATCACCGGGTCGGATATCTCAAGTGCTGTCGCTTTCCAGCCAGCATCGGTGAGGCGATAGTATACCCGTGATGGCGCTGGGGGATAGTCGTCCTGAATAGCTGATGGTTCGATTCTACCACTCTCCTCAACCCAGCCGAGGCGTTTTAAGTGGCCGAAATATCGCGTAAAGCTGGCGTATCTCATTTTAACTAGCTTGTAGGGGATGCGGCTGAGGTGATATTGCAACCGTTCACGATATTCCTCTTCGGTATAAGCAGGCTTGCCGCGCCTGATTCGTTTCTCCTCCTCACGTTCCACAGTATCCCTGGCATGGGCTCTATGCAAAGCGGATTTATACTCATAATGAACGTCCGTCATCGGAGCGCCGATATTAGGGTCAATCTCTTTAGAGTCTTCCGGTCCGTGGCCTTTCAAAAACTCGACAACGAACCAGGCGGTGCCAAAGGACCTGCGAAAGCCGCCATTTTGGGGTCTAAACTCCATACGATTTTAATCCTTTTCCCCCAAAGTCTCTCTGCCAAAGCCCCAGCTTACCAAGCCGGGGCTTCTTAATTTATAGTTATTCGCCTGCCGGTGTGAGGTTTAAGGGCTTAGGGTTGGCGAGCAATTTCTCCAATGCCGAACGGGGCACTAATAGGCGCCGACCAATTTTTATCACTGGAATCTCTCCTGTCTTGACCCTGTCGTAACAGAGGTTCCGACCGATACCCAATAGCTTGGCAGCTTCCTCAACACTTAGCGTTAGTTTATCCTCCATTTTCTTCCCTCCTCCCACCTATTGGTGTTGCAATTCTCCATTCTATGTGGTATACTGTGATTAGTCAATAAAATACCTATTTGGCTCACTAATACTGCAACTAAACTGTGAGGTGTCCTGTGAGAAGGAGAGACTTGTCACATGAGGAGTTGGCTAAGGTTATAAGGCTGCGGCAAGAAAATGCGAGTTGGATGAAAATCCAGCGCGAGACAGGTATCCCCCGACGAATTGCGCAGCGAGCATACGAGCAATACCAACGTAGCCAAGCGAGGGAGGAGCTCAAGGCTGCCCGTAAAGAGGTGGCTGCTGAAGAGTTCCGCATGCACCTGAACCTGCTGACCCGGCTTGCGGACAGGATAGTTCTCACAATATGTATACCATCGTCGCCGAATGAGATGCGGCATGCCCAAGAGGTTCTTGGTATGCTATTGCAAGGGGATTGGCTGCACGAAGTTGACTTCATACCGGCTGTAGACCCAACAGAAAGAGGAAAGCGGCGAATGGGTCGCCAGAGCCGGATGCTCTTTGAGTCCCTTCAAGTACATACCCATGGAAAGGTACGTTGGCAAGCCTTAGATGAATGGGAGGAAGCGTGGGACACCTGTATATCAGATCTCGTTAAATTCCGAGAGGAAGCCCACAAAATACTCTCGAACATCCTCAACCAAAAGCCAAAACTAATAGAAAAAATAGTGGAAGTAAGCCGGAAGAAGGATGCCATGGAACGAATGATAGACGGGGTGCTCCACATGGTATGGCAACAATTATTAGAACCGGACCAAGACTTTCCAGTGATGCAACCTATGCCACTCGGCAATGGGCGCACTGACCTCACATTTGGTAAGAACCACCTCAATGAGGGACTCATATTCACTGAAGCGGATTTGGCTGAAGAGGTGGCAAAAGCATGTAAGTGGGCAGCTAAAAACTTGTACAAAGGAAATACGACCTTGGCAGTAGCCAAGCAGATTAATATAATGCAAGAAAGAATCAAGGAACTCGAGGAAATGTTGAACTCGCTTAGGCTTAGACCTTTGATACTTGGCACTCAGTGTGAACTCTGCCCAGCATAATGGTGCAAAATGCAACGCTAGAAGCAAAAAAGGAGGATAGAATGAAAGGTCATGTAAAGCAACGGTCAAAAGGTTCATGGACTATCTGGATAGACATAGGGCGTGACCCAGAGACGGGAAAACGTAAGCAGCAGACCATTACAGTTCATGGTAGTAAGAAAGACGCAGAACGGGAACTGCGAGCTATCCTGACCCGTATTGAAGGCGGTGCCCACGTCAAGCCAACAAAGCTAACCGTAGGCGAGTACCTAGAGCAGTGGCTACAAGACTATGCAGCGGTAAACACGGGGCCTAGGACCTATGAAGGCTATGCGGGTATCGTACACGGTCACCTTATCCCAGCACTCGGTTCAATCCCCTTGGTAGCTTTGCAGCCTCAACACATCCAGACCTACTATAGCAAGGCACTGCAGTCCGGACGGAAGGACGGTAAGGGGGGATTATCAGCTCAAACGATTCGCCATGACCACAGGGTTCTCTTTGAAGCCCTACGGCATGCCGTCAAGCAAGGCATGCTCATACGCAATGTTGCGGAGACAGTTGACCCACCACACCCAGAGCACAAAGAAATGGCAACCTTAGGACTCGAAAGTGTAAATAAGCTGTTAGATGCCGCCCGTAGGACTCCCCACTATGACCTTTTTTACACAGCCTTATATACCGGGCTGCGCCGTAGTGAACTCTTGGCCTTACGGTGGCACCGCGTAGACCTAGAACTAGCAACCTTGTCGGTAGTAGAGACAATTCACCAGCTCCGCAACAGGCAATACGTAACTAGGCAGCCGAAAAGCAAACGGGGACGCCGCCTCGTCGCCTTATCACCATCTCTGGCAGTACTACTAAGGGAACACAGGACAAAACAGGAAGCTACCCGGGGCCGGCTAGGCTTGCAGCTATTACCAAACGACCTAGTATTCTCACACCCGGATGGTACGCCGCTTCGGCCCAACAGCATCACTAGGTGCTTTAAGGACCTAGCCAACTCGATCGGGTTATATGGGGTTCGTTTCCATGACTTGCGGCACACTCATGCCACGCTGATGCTTCAGCAGGGCATACATCCCAAGATAGTGAGTGAAAGACTCGGCCACAGTAGTGTCGCTATTACGCTCGACACCTACAGCCACATCTTGCCTGGACTACAAGAGGCAGCAGCACGTAAATTTGATGAAGGATTACAAACTGCCTCGGTTGAGGTGTTAGCTGCGGCGGGGCGTTAGCAAAATGTTAGCAACTCTGGATTTTCTGGCGGGATTATAGTAAAATTTGAAGCTTGGAGGGGTGTCCGAGTGGTTTATGGTGACGGTCTTGAAAACCGTTGCTCCGAGATATCGGAGCCGTGGGTTCAAATCCCACCCCCTCCGCCACCTCTGATTATCTCACCGTATTTCACCAGAGCCGCCAGGCCACTTACTGCCCTCTCCGGGAGGGGGTAGGTAGGGATACCGCTCTCCTCAAGGGCACTTATCTCGGCATGAGCCGCCCCGTGAGGGGAATCAAGGCAGACCGTTATCGGTTTTTTATATTTTTTGGCGATATCAACCACCGCCCACATCAGGCCCATATTTGAACCGAGAAATACAGCGCCGACAACTATCCCGTCAACGCCATCCTCTTCCAGGGCTACCTTTAGCATCTGGCGGCAGGCATCAAGCTCGTCTGATTTCCAGCCGACGTCAACCGGGTTATCTACAGCGTGAAGCGGCGAGCCCAGCCGCTTCAGTTTACGCCTGGCGGCGGGGGAAAATTGCGCCAGCCTCAAGCCGTATTCATGGCACCTATCAGCCATAACCACCGCCGGTCCAGCCTGAACCGAGAAAATAGCCACCCGGTTACCCGAAGCGGGCGGCTGAAAGGCAAGCGCCTTAGCCATATCAATCATCTCGGTTGAGCTGTCAACGGTAATTATACCCGCCTGAGCAAAGGCTTCCTTGTAAGACTCATACCTGCCGGCTTGGGCGCCGGTGTGGGCGAGGGTAACCCTGTCTATCCCCTCGCTCCTGCCCCCTTTATAGGCTACAATCGGCTTTCGCTTTACCACCTCACGGGCAACCTTCGTCAGGAGCTGGGGCTTCTCCAGACCCTCAACATAGATGGCTATCAGCCTGGTCTCCTCATCCTCACCCAGATAGGCTATTACCTCGTCAAAATCAAGCCCGCACCTGTTGCCCAGCCCCATCGCCTTACTTATACCCACATTGTGGTTGCTCAAGGCGTGGGAGATATAAATGCACATCCCCCCGCTCTGAGCCACCACCGCCACCTTGCCCGCCCTTAGAAGGCCGAGGGTCGACTGAAAGGTGGCATTAAGATTAAGGTTGGGGTTAACCAGCCCCAGGGTATTGGGTCCAATAATCTTTGTGCTGCCTTTACCGGCTAAGTCCCTGAGCTCAGCCTGCAAACTAGCGCCAGCCTTAGTGCCCACCTCCCCAAAACCGCCGCTAATCAGAATGGCGCCCTTCACCCCCTTAGCCATACACTCCTTAACCGCCGATATGGTGAGCTCGGCGGGGATAACAACCACCGCCAAATCAACCTCCCCCGGAATAGCGCCCACCGAGGGGTATGCCTTTAAGCCAAAAAGCTCAGACAGGGCGGGGTTAACCGGGTAGACCCTGCCCCCGAACCCGGCCTCAAGCAGGTTAGACACCACCCTAAACCCCATCTTATCCGGGCTCGCCGAGGCTCCAACCACAGCCACGGTTCTGGGACAAAAAATACGGTCTAACTGCTCAACTGAATCCATATTAACCACAATATCTAGTGAGGCTCAACTGAGACCTCATTAAGCCTGACAAAACCCAGGGGATTCAGGTTATACCCCTCAACATAGGGCTTAACCAGAATATAACTCTGCCCGAAGTATATCGGCAGACAGGCAGCGTCCTCAACCAGTTTTTGCTCGGCTTGCTGATACAGCGTCAGGCTTAACTCGCTATCCTGCTCCACCCCGGCACTGTCCAGCAGGGCATCCACCTCGGGGTTGCTGTACCCGCCGTAGTTAATGTCAGCACGGGTATGAAACAAAACATCCAGAAAATCCTGGGGATGGGGGTAGTCGGCAATCCAGCCCATATAGAACATCTCGTCCTTCTCCTCTTCCAGGTTATAGAGGAACCTCCCCGGCTCTAACTGCCTTACCTTCACCTCCACCCCGAGGTTCTCCCGCCACTGATAAACGATAGCTTCTAGCTCCTGGGATATTTGCCCTCCCCAGCCCATGGTGGTAATAGTAATCGGGGGTAGCTCTGATACGTCACCATAGCTGGAAGTGGCAATTAATTCTCTTGCCTCATCTACATCATAGTCCAAGCCCACCAGCCCCTCATTATAGCCGGGCATTCCCGGCGGCAGGATACCATCCGCCCGCTGCCTCATACCCTTGAATACCAGCGAGACCAGCTTATCCTTATCAATCGCCTGAGAGAAGGCACGCCGTATATTAACATCGTCAAATGGTGGGCTGGCGGTGTTGAAGCCGACATAAAAAAAGCTCAGCTCGGGCACAACCTCTAAATCTAAATAAAAGGGGCCGGTCTCATCGGTGACCTTCTCAATATAGTCAAGGTAGACGTCGGTAACATCTATCTCGCCAGTCTCATACATATTCATCGGCATCCCGCCCCACAGGTAATAGGCAACCTGGCTTACCCCGGCCAGCTCTCCGTAGTAAAGCTCGTTCCTCTCCAGAACAAGCAGCTCGCCCTCCTCCCACTGCTTAAGCCGGAAGGGACCGGTGCCATTGGGGGAGCGCCACCGCTCCCCTCCCCTTTCCACATCAGCCCTATCAACAACAAAGGCGGTGGGATAGGTCAGCTTGGAGAGGAAGTAAGACTTCGGTGCATCTATAGTTACCTCAAGTGTATAATCGTCTATGACTTTCACCCCGCTAATCTCACTGGTTGCGCCGGATAACACCTCCCCCACCCCGACAATATCGCCGAGGTAGGTAGCCGCCGTCAGCGAACCGGTCTCCGGGTTACAGGCACGCTCCCAGGAATACTTGAAGTCCTCAGCCTTGACCTGCCTGCCGTCTTGAAATTGAACGTCCTGCCTGAGGTAAAAGGTATAAGTCATGCCGTCATCGCTTATCTGCCATGACCGGGCAATATCCGGCGCCGGCTCCAGACTATCACCAGGGCGAACCAGCCCGCTGAAGAGCTGCATGACATACTCGTGGGAGGTCATCTCGCTGGAGAGCGCCGGGTCAAGGGTGAGGGGGTCAATGCCGTAGAGGTTAAGGGTGCCTTCACTGGCGGGGGGCGGAGATACCAGCTCACACTGGCAGCCAACAAGCAGGCTGCACAGTAAAATTGCCGAAACAAGTATATATATAATTCTTTTCAAAACAGCCCCTCCCGCTTCAGGCTAAGGTATTTCTTATCGCCGATAATGATATGGTCTAGTACGTCTATGCCCACAATCTCCCCCGTCTTAGCCAGCCTCCTGGTCAAATTTACGTCATCCTCCGAGGCTTCGGGGTCGCCGGAGGGGTGGTTGTGG
Organism: uncultured Dehalococcoidales bacterium; assembly: GCA_964456815.1. Lineage (GTDB taxonomy): Bacteria > Chloroflexota > Dehalococcoidia > Dehalococcoidales > BS750m-G39 > CAVTZP01. The sequence goes on from CAYWCO010000033.1 coordinate 7,647, forward strand.
GCGAAGATAACCGAGGCGGCGCTGCCTGATATTGCCTCTTTAAAAACCTCCCTGGGGTGAACAATGCTGCTATCAAGGCTGCCGACTGAGATTTCCGCAATTTTTATCAGCTGACTTCTGGTATCAAGCAGGATGGCAAGAAAATACTCCTTCTTTTTACCCTTCAACCGGCTCCTGACCAAGCTAACTACATCCTCAGGGGTTTTGGCTACCGGTCTATCCTCAGCCCCGGCATAACCATCCACGCGGCTAGCCAGTTCAAAGGCAGCCTTAATCTGAGTCGCCTTGGCCAGACCAATCCCCCTCACCTGTGATAGCTCCTCAACTGAGGCGCCGGCAAGACCCTTGAGACTGCCAAACTGGGAGAGGAGCCTCTGGGCGGTCACCATCACCGATTCACCGGAAACGCCCCGACCCAGAATCACGGCTAAAATCTCCTGCGCCGAGAGGGCTTCCACCCCCAGCTTTTGCAGCCTTTCCCTGGGTCGCTCGGAGAGGGGCAAATCATGAATCGTGAATGACTTCTTCACCATCCTTCGCTTTCAAAAGCCGGTGCCGGCCAGCACCGGAGGCGCTGATTCCACCACCGACTGGTACTTCTCGGTAACATAGTCCCGCCACAAGCTATCCAGGCCATCCGCATCAAAGCCATAGACCTTTTCCAGGGCTTCGTCATAGCCACTGCCCTCTCTAAAGGTATTCAGCAGCTCAAGCATCTTCTCCTGCCCGTAGGTGGTAATAAGGTACTCAACCAAGCTATAGCTCTGCGCATAGGAAAGATAGGCTTCCCCAGCATAGGCGGAGAAGGGGCTTGATAGGCTCTGCACCGAAATAAGGCTATCATCGGTTATTGCACTAACAAGATAAAAGACAAAACCCGGGTCAAGCAACCCCTCGTTATACATGGCCAGACCCTCATCAAGCCAGGTAGGCAGGTCATTATAGGGGTTAAGTGTCACCTGGTGGATAACCAGGTGTGTCAGCTCATGAGCGATTGTCGTCTTGCCCCACTCAATACTATCAGGGGCTATGCCAATAGCCATGATGCCGTGTCTGGTGTAGGCTACCCCGCCAGTCCACTCCTGAGGGTAGACCATAGCCCCCTTTAAATCATCGCTGCTGGCGTAGATATAGAGCTTAGCCGGCCTCTCCAGGTAGGCACCGGCATCCTCAGCCAGCCTCCCCAGCGCTTGTTGGACGGCAGACATCAGTTCTTGGGTAAAAAGGTCATCCCCATTATACCAGTAAATGGTCACCTTGCCCTCGGTTAGACTGCGCCATGAATAGCGGGCATCATCATAGCGGATTTGAGCCGGGGCGCTTTCCACCCTTTCGCCGCTGGCATCCTCCACCCGCCACCAGTATGCTACCGTGGAGCCGGGGGGTAGCCCACCTATCTTCACCATCTCCAAAGCCCAGCTAACATCAACCGTGGTAGCGGGGGTAAATTCAACATAGCCCTCGCTGACAACCTCGGCAAAGCCCACCCGGTCAACAGTAAAGCAGAGGCGAATATCTGTGATATTGACACTACTGCGGGCAGATAGACTAAAGCTTAGCTGGTAAGGAAAAATCGCCACCGCCGAGCTATTTACTATGGCTAGTTCACTCTGGGCTTGAACCTGACCCGGGGTTAATATCACCAGTAATAGACAAAGGACTAAGGCTAATATGCCAACCTTCTTAATCATGCTTCTTCTCCTAACCTAGACCTGAGGTAGGCGGTTATAAAGCCGTCCAGTTCCCCGTCCAGTACGGCGTCGGTATCGCTGGTCTGGTGCTCGGTGCGGTGGTCCTTTACCATCTTATAGGGGTGAAGGACATAGCTTCTAATCTGGTTACCCCAGCCGGCGGCAATGCGCTTCCCCTTAAGCCTGGCTCTCTCCTCAGCCCTCTTGGCTAGCTCCAGCTCCAGAAGGCGGGAGCGAAGTATCTTTAAGGCGATTTCTTTATTCTGGCGCTGGGAGCGCTCACTCTGGCAACTAACCACCAGTCCCGTGGGCAGGTGGGTCAACCTGACGGCAGTGCTCGTCTTCTGCATATGCTGTCCCCCGGGCCCGCTGGAGCGAAAGACATCAACCTTTAAATCGTCAGGGGCTATCTTCACGTCAACATCGGCTTCAGCCTCGGGCAAGACCTCAACCAGAACAAACGAGGTATGGCGGGCATGGTCAGCATCAAATGGGGAAAGCCTGACCAGCCGATGAACGCCGTGCTCCGATTTCAGGTAGCCGGTGGCGTAATCACCATTAACCCCGATAACCACACTCTTTACCCCCGCCTCCTCCCCCGGGGACATATCCAGTATCTCAGCCTTATAACCACGCCGCTCTGCCCAGCGAAGGTACATCCTCATCAGCATCTGTGCCCAGTCTTGAGACTCGGTGCCGCCAGCCCCGGCATGGATGGACAGGATAGCACTTCTTGAGTCATACTCGCTGCTAAACGCCCCCTCCAGCTCAAGCTCATCAAGGCGGGAGGCCAGCTTCTCCACCTCGGACTCAATCTCCGCCTCAAGCGAGCTATCCTCCAGCGAGACTAGCTCGGCGAAGTCAGACGCTTGTTTATCCAGCCCCCGCCACCTCTCTACCACCCTCTTCTGCTCCGCCAGCTTAAGCATAATCTCTTTCGCCCTCTTCTGCTCCACCCAAAAATCAGGCTGGGCTGACTGCTTTTCTAGCTTTGAAATTTCTTCTTCCCTGGCGGCAATGTCAAAGATGCTCCATTGCCGCAGAGATTCTAGACTGCAAGTCCTTTAGCTTGTCCTTCAGTTCCTGCATTTATTATAAAAGCCTCCCTTGACAGTCTACCTTTTGGGCCAGGTTCTCCCCGATAGAGGCTAAATGGGCGAGGCGGCACGGCTCAGGCAAGCGGTAACCGCGGCAACACTCAAGCACCCAGTAGATAGCCGCCTCAAGGTCAACCTTATGACCAATGGAAACATAGACCGGCTTTGTCCCCGGCTTTGTCCGCAGGGCGACGCCTATAGTCTCACCCCCATCCACCAACTCAGCATAGCTGCCCGCCTCATCACCCGGCTCTTCATGTCTGCCGCAGAGCCGGGATTTAGCACAACCAATGGTGGGGGTGTCCAGAAAAAGCCCCAGGTGAGAGGCAAGCCCGAAGCGGCGGGGGTGGGCAATCCCCTGCCCGTCAACCAGAACAAGGTCAGGGGTAACATTAAGTCTTTCGCAAACCTCCAGGGTTAGCGGTACCTCCCTGAAGGATAAAAGACCGGGGATATAGGGAAAGTCAACCTTGCCCCCCACCACCTTTGTCTCCACCAGTCTAAGCTCGGGATAGCTTAAAACCACTACTGCCCCCCTGGCTACCCCCTGCTCTCTGTGTACTGATATGTCAACACCGGCGATAAGCCCGGGAGTTGACACTTCGTTACTTCGGGAAACCCGTGATGCCAGCCTGAGCTGTATGTCCAGGGCTTGAGCCGTACTAACCTGCCAATCATGCAAGCTGTTTATCTTCACCACCCGATTATAGCGGACTTGGCAAACATATGACAACTACATTCCAGGGTTGCTTGTCAACCTCACCCCCTTTGTCCCCCTCTCCATTCTTGGAGAGGGGGAGGATAAGAAAGAGGGGCTGAAGCCCCTCTTAAACGCCCCACCTTGGGGGTGGGGAGGAAATTACGAGATAAGCCGCAGACACCATGAGGG
>CAYWCO010000034.1:0-11217 GCA_964456815.1 uncultured Dehalococcoidales bacterium
AGGGTGTGAGGGGGGAATAGGACGTTAGCTTGTTGCGAAATGGTTACTAAAACTGCATTGACTTGGGGGGAAACCTGATGTCTGGGCAAAATTATGGTATAATTCCATTAACAACCCTTGAAGTAGAAAGGCTGCGGGCAAAAATAATGGCGAAGATTCACGAGGTTGATACCGTCCTTTTTGTTGGAGCGGGTGCTTCCGTTCCATTCCAATATCAGACGACAGACCAATTCATAGATGAAATACGAAATATGTACTTGGAGCCAGCCGAGAAGGAGATTTTTGAGTTTTACGCTCAAAAACCCAATGTTACTATCGAGGATATTATTCGGGCTCTTGATATACGCTTAAAGGAGAGCAATAACCCATTATTGAGAGAAGAAGCACTTTCACCACTTCGTACCACACAAGTTTCTCCCCCAGACGATGAGCTGAGGCAAAAATTTGAAGAAGAAAAAAAGAAACTAGAGAAACGGCTCGATGCATATAAGACCCTTAAGGATAGAATTTTAAGCCAATTGTATATCGCTTATGGTGATAAGCCCGAGTTGGAGAAAGCATGGGAAGTTTATGCAGGCTACATTGGTATTCTTAGAGAAAGCAACGGCGCTATAGTTCCTATATTCACAACGAATTATGACAAAGTCATAGAGACCCTAGAAAATATTCGTGACTCTGAGATTAACCATGTGATAAGGGGGTTTAAAGAACAGAAGGATGGGGTTCCGACAAATCCAGTTTGGACACCCGAGGAAGTACTCGACCAAGAACCAAAGCAAGATAGGATACTCCTTTTTAAGTTGCACGGCTCTTTAAACTGGAGGATAGATATCAGGAATACAATAAGGGAGGCAGAGGAGGGAGCCTTTGAACTACGTGGCTTTTGGAAAGAAAATGTGCTTATACCGCCTGGCACTGTTGACTTCCAATATGGAGAACCCTACCAGTCGTTGAGAACATATTTTGAGGGATACTTGATGCAGGCTAAAACATGTGTTGTTATCGGCTATAGATTTGATGACCTCACAATTCGGGATATCTTCTTAAGAAGTCTAGAACGAGGTCTTCGCCTAGTTATGCTAAATCCAGAGGCTAAGAAAATCAAGGCTGATAAGTTCCCTCAATTTGAAAACATAGTGAGTATTCCCAAGACCATTGAGGAGGGGGTAGGCGATTTAAGAGAAGTTTTGATACCAAGCGAAGCTCCGTCAGTTACTAAGTCAGAAGCAGAGGAAGCAGAGGAAGCAGAGGAAAAACCTTGACGAAATGACGTAACGTTAACACTGGTGGTGGGAGGAGAGTTTGAAAGGGGGCGTAAGCCCCCTCTCTTTATAAACAAATTCCCCTTCCCCTAATCTAAGGGGAAGGGGACACAGGGGATGGGGTTACCCTATAACCTAGTAACTATAGGCGTATTTTCTGCCCACCCAGATACCCAATATAAAGAGCCCCAGCCCGGCTATCCCCATCAGGGCATATATACCCCACTGGGGGAAGATAAAGCTAGACTCGCCGGCATCTATGGTGAACATGACGCTCGCGGTATTGCCCTCCACGTCGGTTATGCACACCTCATAGGTCTGGAGGGGCATATCCGGCACCTCAAAGGTAGCCTCAAGGTTGCCGTCGCTACTTGAGTTATCTGTTGCCACCGCCTTATCACCAAAATCAATGGTAATCCGGCTATTATGGCCAAAGCCGGTGCCGCTGACATTTACCGCCTCACCGATAGCCCCTGCTACCGGGTCAAGGACAATGGAAGGGATGACACTGAAAAATGTTTCCGCAATATTGCCTGCCGGGTCCATAGCTATAACCCTGTGTTCCTGGCCGGTGCTCTCGGGAACGGTGAAGACGTGAGCACACTCACCGGTAGGGGTAGCTGGCGTCGAGCCCAGCTCTATATCGGTATGGTTGGAGTAGGTGAAGGTTACCTCCTGGCTGGCGCGAAAGCCGGTGCCGCTGATGGTTACCGTGGTGCCGACAACTCCTCCCCCCTGGTCAAGGGTAATGCTCGGCTGGGGAACAACGAACTCCGTACTGCCACCTAACTGGTTGCCGTTTGCGTCCTTAACCGTTACATAGGCTCTTCCCGGCATAGCACTATCAGGGACCTGGAAGGAATGGGTGAACTGGCCGTTTCCCTTAACGGTTATCGGGCTGCCATCAACCTCAAGGCTGCCAAAGTATATGTGTACCTTGTCGCCAGCATAGGATGAAAAATTTTCCCCGGTAACGGTAATCTGGGTACCGGCTGTCCCCGAGGTGGGGGAGAGGGTGATGGTGGGGGCAGCAAGGGCTGGCGTTGAGAGAATGGTTACTGTTATAACCGAAAGGATGACGGCTGTCGCTAAAACGGCAAAAAATCTCTTAAATAATCTCACCGCTTACCTCCAATACCACCGGATATTACCTACGGTAATATAGCTGAAGTTTATATTTATCTAATAATAGCCTTCCGTCCACCCTCTGTCAATCCCCCGAAAATGTGACAAAGCACTGTTGACTGTATTAGAACATATGTGCTATTATGAGCATCGCACCGCTGAGATTATTAGGGACGTAAGCCATGTGTTGGGATGAGAGTGGACAGGATTTACCCCCGGAGTATTGCCACTATAAAGATGATGGTTGCGAATTTGCCGATTCATGTCTTAACTGTCCCTTTCCCGAGTGTATCTATGTTCGGCCCGGGGGTAGACAGCAATGGCTAAAGGATTTGAGAGACAGGGAGGTATTAAGGCTGTTCACTACTCAGGGCAAAGAGGTAAAGGAGCTGGCGTTTATGTTCGGCGTTAGTCGGCGCACCATCCAGCGGATATTAAAGAGGGCTAAAGATGAATAAAACTTCTATTGCGGCACAGTTAAACCGTCTTGATATCGACCGCCTCCGGGGATATCGGGAGCTGCTTGATTTCTACTACGGTCGGCAGTGGGAGGGGAGAGAGAGGTGGGGGGAGAAAAGACTCACCTTCAACTATGCCAAGGTCTTTATTGACAAGGTTACTTCATACCTGATGTCCGGCATTAACTTTGCCGTGGATGCGGTTGAGGACTCAGACAAAGCCAGAACAAAAGCCCATAGCGCCGAAGCCGCCCTGCGCCAGGTCTACGAGGATAATAACCTGGAGCAGCTTGACCTTGACACCGAGATTGATTGCGCCATCCTCGGCGATGCCAGCTACAAGCTTATCTGGGACGGGGAGACAAAGAAGGTGAGGGTTACCGCCCCCGATGTCCAGGGCATCTATGCCTGGTGGTTGGGGGATGATACCTCAAGGATATGGCGGGTAGCCTCTAGGTACAGCCTGAGCGCTGAAGAGAGCGAGTTCCTCTATCAGGTAAAGCCCAGGGGTAAGGCAGCGACTGTTGTTGAGCTGTGGACCGACGCTGAATTTGAGCTCTATCTGGATGATACCCTGGTTGAGAAGAAGCCCAACCCCTATGGTTTTATCCCCTTTATTATCTACCCTAACCTCAGGGAGCCAAAGAGGTTCTGGGGTATATCTGACCTGTCGCAGATTATGGAGTCGCAGCGGGAGCTTAACCGGGCGATGTCGCAGCTGTCACGGATACTGGAGCTATCGGGCAATCCTATCGCCGTCCTGGAGAATGTTGAGGAGGCTGAGGATATTGCCGTCAAACCGGGGGCGGTTTGGACTATCCCCGAGGATGCTAAAGCCTATCTCCTTGACCTGCTGCAGGGTGGTGGGGTGAGGCTGCACATAGATTATATAAATCTGCTCTATAGAACGATGCATGATATCGCCGAGTCTCCCCGGGCTGCCTTTGGCGGTACCGAAAGGGACCTATCCGGGGTAGCCCTTGAGCTTGAGCTTAACCCCCTGCTTCAGAAGGTGAGGCGGAAGCGGATTATCAGGACTGCCGTCTATAACCGCAGAAACCGCATGATTCTTAACCTCCTGGAGAAATACCACGGGGAGAGCTTTGGCGAAAACCGGCTGCGGGTAACCTGGAGTCCGATACTACCCCAGGATTTGACCCGCCTGGTCTCTAACGAGCAAACACTGGTCCAGAGTGGTATCCACTCCCGGCGTGGGGCTATGGAGGAGGTGGGGATTGGAGACCCGGAGAACGAGTTTAAACGATGGCTTGAGGAGAGGGAGACTATCTTGAAGATGAATAGACAACTCAACGCTAGGTCTAACCGAGGTGGAGAGGGAGAGAGAGCTTTAGCCGCCGAGGCTGGAGACACTAGTGAATCTTCATCGTAAGGAGGGTGAAAATTGCCGAATAAGAATAACGAAGACCAGAATGCCGCCGGGGAGGAGCTGGAAGGTAGCGCCGCCAGAATTGCGGAACTTGAGCAACTTATCGCCAGCAAGGAGAGGGAGCTTGCCCTCAAGGACTCCCGCATCTCCGAGCTTGAGCAGGCAGTAGCTGATAGAGACAACCAGATTGCTGCCCTCACGCAGTCCCTGGCTGAGCTTGAGGGCGGGCTGTCTCAGGCGGTGGAGGCTTATCGGGCTCTGGTAGTCAAAGCAAACCCCGCCGTACCCGAGGAGCTGATAAGCGGCGATACCATTGAGGAGATTGACGACTCTCTAGCCAGTGCCCGGGTCCTTGTTGATAGGGTAAGGCAGGAGCTGGAGGTTGAAATCGCCGCCGCAAAAATTCCGGCGGGGGCACCACTGAGGACGCCACTGGACTTCTCAGCGCTATCCCCAAAGGAGAAGATTCAATATGCAATAGGAGAAAGGAGATAAAAAATGGCATTAACGTTAAATGAGGCAGCCAAGCTGTCAAACGATATGCTTCTGCAGGGGGTGGTGGAGACCATAGTCAAGGACTCCCCCGTCCTTCAGCAGCTATCATTTATTGAGATTGTGGGCAATGTCCTTACCTATAACCAGGAAAAGACCCTGCCCACCATAGATTTCTATGATGTCGGTGATACCTGGGCCGAGTCCACCCCCACCTTTGAGCAGAAAACGGCAAGCCTGAAGATTATGGGTGGTGATGCCGACGTCGATAACTTCCTCAAGGCGACCAGGAGTAATATCCAGGACCTGGAGGCGGCCGTGGTTGAGCTCAAGGCTAAGGCGCTCAGGGACAAGTTTGAGGAGACCTTCATCTACGGCGATTCAGCTGCCAGTGCCAAGCAGTTTGATGGCCTGAGGAAGCTCATTGATACCACCACCCCCAGCGACCGGCTAATTGCCATGGGGCCAACGGGGGCTACCCTTACCCTGGCCAAGCTGGATGAGCTTATTGACGCCGTAAAGGGCGGTAAGCCCGCCCTGCTGCTTATGAGCCGGCGCTCAAGGCGCAAGCTTAACGCCCTGGTCAGGGCTGCCGGTGGCATGATTGAGACCGATAGGGATAACTGGGGCAACTTTGTCCAGCTGTGGGACGGCATACCCATCGGCGTCAATGACTGGATACTGGATACCCATGTCCTTACCGATAGTATGGAGACGGAGACCACCGGAGGCGACTGCTCAACTATCTATGCCTTCCAGATGGGCGAGGGGGCGCTCTGCGGCTTGACCGGCCCCGGTCACGTCACCGTTGAGCCGATAGGCTCGCTTGAGACCAAGGACGCATCACGGACCCGGATTAAGTGGTACTGCTCGCTGGCTCTGTTCAGCTCAATCAAGGCGGCCGCTTTAATCGGCGTTCAGGACTAAAATTGGCAAGTTTTGGGGAGCCCCTTGAGGGGCTCCCCAAAAGGGGAAGAGATGGAAAACAGAGACTTAGCTCAGTGGAAATGTCGCTATAGGCTTGAGAAAAGAGAGGGCGATATAAATTCGTGCAGGTCGCCGGAGGAAAGGTTGACCTTTTTGGAAGATACCAGACCTTATGAGGTGATTGAGGGCGAGGGCAACTGCCTGCTTAACACCGGCATTGATGAGATGTGGGACTTGATTACCGGCGATTCGTCAGCTCACTTTGACAACTCTAATGCCCAGATTGGCGTAGGCGATGATGATACCACTACTGATGCCACCCAGACCGACCTGCAGGCAGCGACCAACAAGACCTATAAAGGGATGGAGACCGGCTACCCCACCTCTACCTCGCAGAAGGCAACCTTTAGGGCTAGCTTTGGGAATGCTGAGGCTAATTTTGCCTGGAATGAGTGGGTGGTAAAGCAGTCTTCCAGTGGCAAGTGCCTTAACCGGAAGGTTGACGCTCTGGGCACGAAGACTTCCGGCACCTGGACTTTGGAAGTGTCAATTACCTTGAGTTAGCAGGAGAGACGATGGCTACTGAGATATTAAGACCAAACGCTGCCGGGGATGAAACCAACCTAGCCCCTGTTCCTGGCACTGGGGAAGAGAATTGGGAGGATGTGGACGAGGAAATACCTGATGATGGTGCCACCTATGTTGCCCGTTACGCCCCTGCCTGGTTAAGGGACTTGCATAATATCCCAGACCATAGCCAGGGCAATGATACTATAAACCACATCACTGTTTATGCCAGGGCGCAAGCGGCGGCTGGGGCTTCGGTTTCGCAGACCAGCCTCAAAATCGCAATTAAGTCCGGGACTGGGGATGGTGCTCCCGATACAGTTAGCGAGGGCGACGAGGAAACCCTGACCGCTGGTAGCTGGATAAACTTTTCCCATCAATGGAGCACCAATCCGGCTACTGGCATTGCCTGGAGCTGGGATGAGATAGATAAACTACAGATTGGAATTGCACTGCGAAAATGCTCCTCCTCCTCACCTGTGGGGTCTTCAGTCACCCAGGTCTATGTTGAGGTTGATTATGTGGCATCCACCCCACCCGTCGAAAAAATTTCATCTGAGCTTGGTCAGGGCAGCGACTGCCTTACCGCCAGGATAGAAACACCAACCAAGGGGGGAGGTATGAAATTATGGACCTAAGCACGATGAGAAGTATCCTCAGGCGCGACCTGAAGGATGAGGACCCGACGAATTATCGCTGGAGCGATGAAGAGCTGGACAGGCACATCGCCCACGCGGTAAAGGAGTTCTCGGAAGCGCTGCCTCTGCCGGCAAAAGCCACCCTGCCCACCACCCCCGACTCTAGGGTGATTGATATATCATCCCTTACCGATAGGGTTATGGTGGAGGCGGTGGAGTATCCGGTGGACCAGTTCCCGCCCGTCTACCAGAGGTTTGCCCTCTGGGGGCATGCCCTGACCCTTTTCGGCGATGAAGTCCCCGATGGCTCTAACTGCGTTGTCTATTACGGTGTGCTACATACCCTTGATACCGAGTGGGCTACCATCCCCACCAAGCATGAGGACTTAGTTGCCATTGGTGCTGAGGGCTATGCCGCTGTGGCGTGGGCGAGCTACGCCATCAATAAGGTTAGCCTCGGCGGCACCACCACCCCGGAGGAGTTCCTTAACTGGGGTAATCAGAGACTAAAGCAGTTTAGAAGTGAGCTGAGGAGGCTGGGGAGGAAGAATCAGGTCAGAATTCACCAGCTCTACAAGATGTGAAGGAGGCTACTATGGCAGTGAGAGAAGCACTACCCAAGACCAAAGATGGCTTGCCCAGGGAGGCATTTGCCATCGTCGGCGACCCCGATAACCCTGGTACCTGGAAGCTGCCCCACCATAAGAAGAACATCCTCCGAGCCTTGAAGGGGAAGCTTGATATTGAAAAGACGGTTGACTGGGAGCGGATGCCGGCGGTGGTGGCAGCCCTATCGCGGGGTGGTTACCGGGGGCGGAGGGTTGACGCCAGCCCCGAGGAGATACTCGGCGCAGTCAGGCACCTGGCAGAACACTACCGCAGGGCGGATAAGCCACTGCCCGATACCCTGGCAGCGCTAATATAAGAGGTTAGAGAAATGCAGGATTTAGCACAGTTTATCAAGAGCCTTATCAGACCCTTTATCGTCGTCTGTGGTTTTACCCTATACGGCATCTGCATCTTGACCGAGGTGGAGGTGCCGGCACTATTAGCCGGGCTGGTCTCGGCGGTTATCGTGGAATACTTTGGCGAAAGAGCCATCCAGAGGTTAAAGGGTAAATGAGGCAGCTTAGTTCAACATTGCTTGCCGCCCAGCAGCAGGCAACCTCCACCCCCTATGTCAGGGTGGAGGCATCAAATAAGCACTGCGGGGTGGTTAACCTGCGCTGGGAGAGGCTCTATACCGGGGACGAGGATGATTACTTTCACGCCGCCGTAATGCCCGGGGACGGCTCCCTGATCAGGGTGAGGGTAACACCCACCGCTGACTCCAGAAAGCTTTATCGGCAGAGGGTGGCTGACCCCACCCCCCAGTCCGATTTCAGCCAGTGGGTCTACACCAGCCAGTATGACGTGGTTACCGTCGCTGGCTGCTCTCTGGGGGCTGAGGCCTCTATCTTCTGGATCAAGAGCGACCGCAAGGTCTACCAGCTGAAGAGCACCGACTACGGGGCTAGCTGGGAGAGCCCCCAGCTTATTGGCTATACCCCCACCACCGCCATCAGTGGCGTTGCCGCCTCGTATAAGCCTAACGGCGATATCGCCCTCTTCTTTACTGACCAGACGACCCTCTACGTAATGAAGCGAATAAGTGGTAGCTGGGGGGACAGGGTTGCCTGGGACAAGTCCACCGGCGACCTTTCCGGTGTTGCCACCGTTTATGGTGATGACTGGAACCTTTTTGTTACCGGCAAGGACTCAGGCGGTAATTTTAAGTTGTGGTCGCTGGTCTACGGCGATGGCGGGGATGTAGCCGCCGACACCTGGTCGGAGCTCAGGGAGTTTGCCTCAGCCCCGGCGGACGGTGGCTTTGAGTACCGGACGCCGTTTATGGATAAGCCCGATGTCTATCGCTGCTTCTTTGTCGAGAGTTTCAGCGGAAGCAAGTCCTATGACCGCCCCTTCTGGTCGCACTTAGCCGTGGATGGCAAGTTCATTGACAACCCCTGGCATGAGCCGGTGCCGTTTGACCTTTCCTGCCAGTATGGCGTGGCTATTGCTCACCACGGCGAATATTGCTGGCTATCTACCCCCTACGGGGTGTGGCGAGCTGAGCTTACCCCAAAGAGCCTGGACTTAACCGCCGATGTCCTCTCGCTAAGGCTGGAGGCTGGTGGGACCAGCGGTAATATTACCGTGGAATTGAGAAATGACGACGGCAGGTATGCTTCGCCTGGGGAGGGTGAGCTTTCCGTCCTTGACATCGGCTGCCAGCTTGAGTTCAGCCCCGGCTATGTTACCTCTCAGGGGAATGAGGTAAGCCAGGGGCTTGCCTTCACCCTCACCGCCTTTGAGCATACCAGCGCCGGCGGTAGGGCAAGCCTGCTTCTCCATGCCTCAGACGGCTGGAGCCTAATTCAGGGCTGGAGAGCCCGCCACCAGTTCCGCTGGAACAAGGAAGGCGATGAGCTGAGCGTTAAACAAGTCCTTCAGTTTGTGCTGGCCAGGGTTGGGCTGCGGCTTGAGGCAAAATCCCAGTCGTCGGTTTTAACTGGCTACTACCCCGATTTTACCATCAACTCCAATAACAGCGGTGACGATGTTATCCGCCGGCTCCTGTCCTTCGTCCCTGATATCTTATTTATTGAGGGCAACAAAGCCTACGTAGTAAACCCCCAGGCATCGGATAGCTCCGTCTATAGCTATGGTTCCTCGCATTATATTCTGGACGGCAGGTATAAATCTGAAGCCTTTGAGCTTAACCGGATCCAGGTGGAGGGTTATGACCCGGCGCAGGACAAGGCGATAGTGGTTGACTCCTTCGCCTGGGAGCAGATAGACAGGCTCTATGACCGCCTGAGGCAACTTGAGGACAAGAATATAGATACCGTAGCCAAGGCGGAGGAAAGGGGTGAGGCTTATCTGAGGGAGGCGGAGGTGGAATCGGTTAACGGCTCCATCCTCATCCCGGTTAATTGCGGCCAGCAGCTATATGATGTTATCGGCATAACCGATAGCCGGGCTGGCCTTGATGCCGCCAGGAGGAGGGTGCTCGGGCTGACGCTGGTCTATAGTCCCAAGGGCGGGGAGTACCAGCAGCGTTTATTGCTTGGAGGAGTATAAGATGAGGCTGAGGAAAGGGGTGCTTAAGAGTTTTAACTCCGGGGACTATACCGCCACCGTCCAGCTTGCCGGCAGCTATAAAGCCTACCTGGAAGGTATTGCTGTGGCGCGAAATCTGCCCGCGGCGGAGATGTCAGTGGGCAGAAAGGTAGCGGTTATATTCTTTGACGAGAATAACGCTAAAGATGCCGTCGTGGTGGCGGTCTATACTTAATCTTTACCCGTTACCCCTTTTTTATCTTAAATATTTTAATTTTGCTAAGTTTGCTAGGCAGAGAGCGAATTACCGCCATCACTTTTGGCGCAAGTTTTGGTGCCAGTGAGATAGCCTTCCCCATCTCCAGCGCAAGAGTGCCGCTAACACCGCCACCTTTTTTCTGCGCTATGAAGACATAGCTCAGTAATGCCGCTAATGTCAGTGCGGATATAATGGCGACGATTAACCACCAGTTGAAGGGTTCAGCCGGCAGCGGCCTCTCTTCAACCTCAAATGTGCCATTGACACCGTTAACATCTACTGAATAAGTGCCGATGTCTCCCTTTAGTGCGGTGAAGCTAACCCTCTCGCTGGCACCAGCATCAAGGATTACCTCCTGGGTTGCCTCCACCGCCCCATTTATCTTGAGTACCACCTGATAGCTGCCAGGTTGACCACCGGTATTGGCAACCAGCATGGTGATGGTTACCGTATCTCCAATATAGACCCTGTCGGGAGAGATGCCGAACAAGCTAATTTGGAAGGTGGCTGGTGGGGGTGCTTCCGCTTCATAGCCGAAAACAGCAAGGTCGTTAAACCGGCTTATTCTTGCCGTGATTGTTTTGGCTACGGTATCAACAACACTGCCCAGCATAACCCATTTATTGTTTACCCCATCATGGTAGGCTATGACCAGACTCTCCTCGGGGACCCCCTCAGGTATAACCGCCGGGTCATAGCTGTATTGAAGGGTTGCCGGCGGGGAGAAGGTGGCTCTCTCAGGGACAACGTCATACATAATACCAATAACATAAACAGCTTCAGGCGGGGAGGGCGAGCCAGTCATTTCAAGAATGCCAATACAGGTTACGCATGAGTTATAGATAGTCAGAGCGGTAGTCCCTTTGTCAATGGTTAGCTGGAATCGTTCATCAGAGGACATGACCTCAATAGATTGGAAAACCAAGCATTGGTCGGTAGTATTGCCCACGCAGGAGACCTGGCCCGCAGGGCATCCCCCTTCCCCGCCGCCTCCACCACC
>CAYWCO010000035.1:0-10978 GCA_964456815.1 uncultured Dehalococcoidales bacterium
ACTAAGGGAAGGGGGTCAGGGGGATAGGTTTCTAAATAAGCTCACCAGAATCCCTTGACTTTGCCCTGCCGCTTCTGTTAGAGTTCTTAACTTAAGAAGGGCAAAATGGCTAAACCTAAATTTAGGGAACTGAGGCGCTCCTATGGCTTTGATGAGGTAGCAATTGTCCCCGGCGATGTAACCATCAACCCAGACCAGACAAACATTGATTTCAAGGTAGATAACTTCACCTTCTCCCTCCCCGTCCTGGCGGCGGCAATGGATGCCGTTACCGATGTTGATATGGCAATCCTGATGAGCAAGCTGGGAGGGCTGGCGGTTCTTAACCTGGAGGGGGTGCAGACCCGGTATGATAATGCCGGGGAGGTTCTGGCTGAGATTGCCCAGGCTCCGGCGGGGAAGGTCACCCCCTTACTGCAAAAGGTCTACTCCGAGCCGATTAAGGAAAAGCTTATCGGTGAGCGGATTGAGGCGATTAGAAAGGGCGGGGGGGTATGCGCCGTTTCGGTGGCACCGGCTAACACCAAGCGCTTTGCTTCCGTAGCTGTTGAAGCCAAGGCTGACATCCTTTTTGTCCAGTCCACGGTTACCACCGCCAGGCATGTATCCAAGAGTTATAAGGGGCTGGTCTTTACTGAGCTTTGCAAGTCGGTACCGATACCGGTTGTTGTTGGCAATTGCGTCAGCTACAGCGCCTGTCTGGAGCTGATGAGGACAGGGGTCGCCGCGGTTCTGGTGGGGGTAGGACCGGGGGCGGCCTGCACTACCAGGCAGGTCCTTGGCGTCGGCGTGCCCCAGATAACAGCCACCATGGACTGCGCTGCGGCCAGGGATGAGTATATGCGTGAGTCAGGAAAATACGTAGGGCTAATCACCGATGGTGGCTTCCGCAACGGTGGCGACCTGTGCAAAGCCTTCGCTGCTGGCGCTGACGCAGTAATGATTGGCTCAATCTTTGCCCAGACCAAGGATGCACCGGGGCGAGGTTACCACTGGGGCATGGCCCATCCCCACCCGGCACTGCCCAGGGGAACCCGGATAAAGGTGGGGACTACCGGCACGCTGGAGCAGGTTTTATTCGGGCCGGCCTCGGTTACCGATGGCAGCCAGAATCTTATCGGGGCGCTACGCACGGCAATGGGCGTCTGCGGCGCAGTTAACATTCAAGAGATGCACAAGGCGGAAATGGTAATCGCCCCGGCCATTACCACTGAAGGAAAGACCTGGCAGATGTTGCAGTCCGGCCAGTGATGCCGTGTAAAGCTACTCCTCTTCCTCTTCAGATGCTGTTTCTGTCTCTCCGGCGATACGAGGTAGCAGAGGCTCTATTTTTTTCTGCTTGCTTGGTAGGGGGAAGTCTAGCTTATCAATTATCTTGCGCAGCTCGGCTATTCTTCCCTTGGGCGGTGTTGCCAAAACCACGCTAACCACCCCTGCCGCCCATAGCGCCTGAAGCTCGCTGGCACCGACACTTGCCGGCACCGACGCCAGCAGGGGTTTATTCACCAGGTCGGCACAGCGCCGGGAGAGCATAAGGTGGCGCCAGGTAAGAAGGTTGTCCTTCTCTTGCTCGCCGGAAATGAGCACCGCGTCTACCGGCAGCTCGTCAATTGTTTTTAGTAAGCCTTCGCTGAGTGACGTGCCGACCTCTAATATCTTGCCCGCTTTACTATCCTGGAGTATTGCCAGCGGTGTATCTGCGGGGAAGACAACAAAATCACAGCCAGTCTCGGCTAGCTTCTTCCCCTCCCCGCTTGTATCTTTCAGCCAGCCACCCCAGGGAATACCGGACATCGCCTGGGACATTTTGGGGCCGGTTTTAGCCCCCGAGCTTGATTTGGGGATTGGCACTATCCCGGCATCAGCCCCGCTCATGTAATCAGCCACGCCCTCAATATTAGCCTCGGTCAGGGCGGCGACAAGCAGCATCTTTGGCTTTGGGGATGCCGCTGCTGCTGTCTTGAAACCCATAGGCTGGGAGCCGAGTTGCGAGACCGCCTTCAGCTTATCTATAAACTTGCTCATTTGCTGAACTCAATATTAACGGTTTTTCCGATTAGCATCAAGATAGCTCCTGTACCAGACCAGGTGATTCAGCACCCGTGCCGCCCGGCGCGGGGTTGAGTAAACGGGCAGTCTTTCTCTGCGGAGGAGGGAGAACACCTGAGGGTCGCTGGCAAATTCAACCGCCGGCTTCACCATAAGTATTGGCTTCCCATACTTCGGTATCCGCTGCCTGAGTAGATCCAGGTTACCCCTCTCACTCTCCCGGAATGCCTTAATTTCTTCCTCGTTGAACACGGCAGATAGACGCTTGGCGCTAAGCCCCACCGGCGCCTGAAGTAGAATAGCGTCTACGTTTTCATCCTCCATTAGTGCCCAGAGGGCGGAAAAGACTGTCGGATTTTCAGCTAGGCTTATCCCGGCCATATCAACCGGATTGCTGTGGGACCATCGCGGCGGCAGGCAGGCGTTCAATTTCTCTATGGTGGATGAGGTAAGCCTGGCTACCTCAAGCCCTTCCCTTTCGCTGGCTTCAGCTGCCACCACCCCCAGCCCACCCCCGATGGTCAATATACCTACCCGGCTCGTCTGGGGCAATGGCTGATAGAGCAGGGCAGTAACCACATCGCAGAGTTCGTCGTCATCTTCTACCCTTATCACCCCCGCCTGCTTGAATGCCGCCGCATAGACGGCGTCTGAGCCGGCTAGGGTTGCGGTATGAGACCTGATTGCCCGGGCGGACTCCTCGGTCCTGCCCGCCTTAATGGCTACAATCGGCTTGTTAATGGTGGTCTCTCTGGCTAACTTAAGGAAGCGCCTCCCCTCCCTCAAACCCTCAATATAGGCGGTGATGACCTTGGTCTTCTCATCCTGCGCCAGATATTCCAGGTAGTCCTCCAGATGCAGGCTGGCTTCGTTACCGGTGCTGATAAATTTGCTGAAGCCAATCCCCAGGCTCATCCCGTTGTGAATTATGCGGTGCCCCACGTTGCCACTCTGAGATATGAGAGCTACCGGGCCGGGGGTGATTTCTCCTATCCAGGCGAGGGTGCAGAGCTCGGAGGAGGTATCAGCGTGCCCCATGCTGTTGGGCCCGATGAAGCGTATGCCTCCTTCCCCGGCAATTTTAACCAGTTCCGCCTCCAGCTTGCTACCCTGCTTACCGCTTTCGACAAATCCGCCGGAAACAACAAGCGCCGCCTTCACCCCTTTCTGCACGCATTGTTGCATTACTTGGGGAACCTTGGGGGCGGAGACAGCGATAACGGCTAAATCAACCGCCTCCGGTATATTGACCACATTATCGTAGGCTGGTATTCCCAGGACCTCTTTGGTGGTGGGGTTTACCGGGTAAATCTTTCGCTTGGCGGAGGCAAGGAGGTGGTGCATGATGCCGTATCCCCACGACCCCCGCGTATTGGAGGCACCGATAACAGCTACGGAATCAGGGGCAAATAGGCTCCTCCAGTGGTTGTCTCGTGTTGTCATTTTATTTAACCTTGACCAGAATTATAATATCCCCCGGCTGACCGTCGGTTATGCGGCGGGCATTTCGCAGTCTTACCTTGGTTCCACTCTTTATCCCGGCGGGGATTTTCACCCGTAGCTTTTTACCCTTTCTGACGAGGTCTTTTTCCAGCCCCTTAGCCGCCTGCTCCTTGGTGATGGTTATTTCATAGTGGACCTGCTGGGGTTGGGGGCGCTGGGGGCGTTGGGGCTGGCCGAATATTTCCTCCAGCTTGATTCCGGGCGGGGTCTCAAATCTCACCCCCCGCGGACCGCCGGCTCCCCGGCTGTATATCTTGAAGGAAAAACGCCTCCCCTTCCTCCCTTTCAGGGATTCGCCGAAGATATCGTCAAGGAAGTCAAACCTGAGACCGGAGCCGCCGAAGTCTCTCATTAAATCTTCAAATGTAGTCCGGGTATAAGGGCTGCTAAAGATATCGCCGATATTACCCACGGTGCCGAACTGGTCGTATTGCTTCCTCTTTTTCGGGTCACCGAGGACGCTGAAGGCTTCGTTAATCTCCTTGAACTTTTCGTTAGCCCATTCCTCCTTCCCCGCATTGCGGTCGGGGTGGTATTGCATCGCCAGCTTGCGGTAAGCCTTCTTTATCTGCTCCTCGGTAGCGTCTTTGGGTACACCCAGAACCTTATAGTAGTCCTTAGCCATTATCCTTCCTTATTCCGTAAACTCAACCACTACGTTTTTCACATCCCAGAGTGGCTCTATCTTCTCTACGATTTCTTCCTTTATGGCGGGGGCAAACTGGTTAGCCGCGGGCAGGTCAACCACCACCCGCACCACCCCGGCCTTCACCTCAATATTTTGCACCAGGTTAGTTCTAACCAGGTCTAAGCCAGTCAGGGGGTTCATAACCTTCTTCAGCCGCCGGCGCACTATATCCACCGTGGTCGGTCTTTTCTCCTTGACCAGACCGTGGCGCTCTTCATAGTTTTCAATGGCTGAGCGCAAGCCCTCTATCGCCAGCACCGAGCAGTGGGCTTTGATCTTGGGCAGCCCTCCCAGTGCCTCCGCCGCCTGCTTCCAGGTAATCTTTTTGGCTTCGTCCAGCGTCTTGCCTTTAGCCAGCTCGGTGATGATGGAGCCGGTAGCGATGTTAGAAGCGCAGCCGTAGGATTCGAACTTAATATCGGAGATGGTCTTAGCCTTGGGGTCAATGTTTATATAGACTGAGACCATGTCGCCGCAAGCCGGGCTGCCTTCTATCGCCTTGCCGTCGGCGTTCTCAATCTTACCCACGTTGTGGGGGTGGCGAAAGTGTTCCAGTACCGTTTCACTATACGGGAATTTCATCTCTTTTCTTCCTCCCTTTAATTCTCTTTGCCCAGTGGGCTGATACTTCTCAGTTCTGGTATTACCTCGGTCAGCGTCTTGACTATGGCGTCGACCTCTTTCATCGTGTTGTAACGTCCGAAGGTGAAGCGTATTGAGCCGTGCGCCCTTTCATGGTCGCCACCTATGCCCATGATAACGTGGCTGCTCTCCAGGGAGCGGCTGAAACAGGCGGAGCCGGTGTTTACGGCAAAGCCGTGCATGTCAAGGTGCAGGGTAATGGACTCACCCTCCACGAAGTGAAAGGTAATGTTGGCGTTCTGCGGCACTCTCTTCCGGCGGTGCCCGTTAAGGGTTGTGTCTGGTATCTTGGCCAGGATACGGTCGATGATACGGTCGCGCATCGCCTGCAGCCGCTTGTTTTCCTGCGGGGTGACCAGTTCCACCGCCCTGGCGAACCCCACCGCCCCCGGTATGTTTTCCATGCCAGCCCGAAGGTTGAACTCCTGAAAGCCGCCGTCCATCCACTTGGCTATTTTTGTCCCTTTGCGGATGTAAAGACCGCCTATGCCCTTAGGCCCGTGAATGGTATGGGCGGAGACGCTGACTAAGTCCACCGCTATCTTTCTTGTATCGAGGGGGACCCTGGTAAATGTATGGGTGGCGTCGGTGTGAAAAAGGACCCCCTTATCGCGGCAGATTTTGCCTATGGCGGCGATATCCTGGATGGTGCCTATTTCCTGGTTGGCGTGCTGAATTGATACCAGGAAGGTCTCCCCGGTGATGGCATCCCTGAGCTGGTCGAGGTCTATAAAGCCGTCGCTATCCACATCTAGATAGGTCGCCTTAAAACCCTGCTTCTCTAAGGCTCGGGCGCTGTTCAGCACCGAAAAGTCCTCAATCTTTGACACGATTATGTGTTTCCCCTTCTTATTGCCAAGAGCCGCCCCCTTCAGGGCAATGTTGGACGATTCGGTGCTCCCCGAGGTAAAAATAAACTCCTCTGAGGTTGCACCCAGAGCCGCCGCCAGGGCTCCCCTGGCTTTCTCCAGCGCCTCCCCGGCCTCTATCCCCTGGGAATAGGCAAACTCCGAGGTGGCAACGGCGTAGGTATCGAAGAAGTACGGCTTCATCGCCTCCAGCACCCGCTCATCGAGACGGGTGGTGGCGGCGTTGTCCAGATAAATGGGCTTTTTCACCATTTGCCTCTCCTATTATATGAACAGGGTTATCTTTGATTCCCTTGCCTCACTTAGATAAGTCCCGACGGCGCAGTAGTCCGCTATCAGGTCTTCACGGAGGTCTTCTTTCTTTAACCCCATTATCTCCATGGTCATATCGCAGGCAAGTATCTTGCCCCCGAGCTCCTTGAAGTCCTGAATGAGCCTCTCCATAGAAGCCACACCCGCCTTCTTCATCTTCTTTTTTACCATCCACTTGCCCAGCCCGAGCATGTTCATCTTGGAGAGAGCCCCTTTTTCCAGCCCCCCCTTCTTCAGACGCTGCAACCCCCAGAAGGTGAAGAAGAGAGAGGCTTCCATCCCCATTGCCAGCGCCCCGTTGCCTATAATCAGGGCGCTATATACCTTGTCCATATCGCCGCTGTGGACTATTATGGTAACCTTTTCTGCCATAGCTTTCCCCCTATCGGCGTATCCTTATTCTCCAGGTGCCGCCTTTTTCCTTGATGTCAAGAAGTTTCAGCCCCAGAGCCTTGACCGCCATCGGTATTTCTTTCTTTGAAGAGGGGTGGGTGCCGGTAACCTCAACGATGTCACCCTCCTTTGCCTTCCGCAATGCCTTGCGGGTCTCAACCAGAGGAACGGGGCAGGTTTCACCGGTACAGTCCACCTTTATCTCAGCCATTTCAGCTCACCTCCCCTGCCTGATAACTCCGCTAATTTAATACTACAATTTACCCACCTTTTCCGCAAGTTGGCAGGAGCTAGGCGCCGGTTTATAATACCTCGTTGTACTAGGTATGCCTGCCCTTCCTCATGTTGGCGAACCTTGGCAGAGTGGTGAGAGAACAAACAGGCAATTCAGGGCAAATCCACGTTGCCGTAATGCATGCCGATGCTGCCGAAGAAGCTCAAATCCCTCTAAATTCCTGTTTTTGTCACTAGCCAATACCTACGCCGGGCAAAAGCTGCTATAATCTTGAGGCACCACTCAATAGAGACAGGAATTAAAATTATTTACCGCTCAACGAAGAATAAAACAAGAGCAACCAGAAGCTGGGTTCGGATACCACTGATTGTAGCCGGGACATTTTTTGTCGGGCTGGGAGTTCTCGGCATATTTATACCTGTTTTACCCACCACCCCCTTTCTTTTACTGGCTGCTATATGCTATGCAAGAAGCTCGCAAAGGTTTTACCATTGGCTCTTAAATAACCGGTGGTTTGGAAGTTATATCAGGAATTATCTACAAAAAAGGGGAATTCCGCTGAGGGCAAAGGTCTTGACCCTTGCCTTGCTATGGATAGTAATCGGGTGTTCGGTCGCATTTGCCGTTCAGAGTTTTGCCCTTAGATTAATTTTGATTCTGGTAGCTATCGGCATGTCTGTACACGTCCTCTCCCTGCGGACTTTAAGGGAATGAAAGACGCTGGCCAGTCCTTGTCCTGGATTGGCTTTTCTGATTATTATTGCTAGAACCCTTCCTTGGCAAGGGTTGACAACGCAGAGACAGTGGGGTAAAATATTTATGGTCATAAGACCAAAATATTCTGCTAACCCTTGCTATTTAATGGGCTTGTGGCTTGAACGATAGGGATAAGGACTCATGGGAAGACAACCACTTTGGCGTCGGGTAGACTTTCTACCACAGGTGACCTACTTCAAGCCTGCTGGCGTACCTCTGGCTCACCTTCGGGAGGTGCGGCTCTCTGTTGAAGAGGCTGAGGCGATCCGGCTAAAGGACATAGAGGGCCTTGAGCAGGATGACTGCGCCCAGAAGATGAGCGTGTCACGCAGTACCTTTGCCCGGATACTGCTCCCAGCACGGCATAAGATGGCCGATGCCCTGCTCAACGGAAAGGCGATAAGAATCGAAGGCGGGAACTACGAGATGGCAGTGCGCCGCTTCCGCTGCGGCAACGGTCACGAGTGGGAGGTACCCTTTGAGGTAATGATAAAGAAGCCGCCGGAGCTCTGTCCTACCTGTAGTACGCCGGACATCGTGACACTCTTGCCCTGGAGGCCCGGCGAGGGCGTGAGTGGCCGGGGTAGGCGTTTTAAGGAGAAACGAGGTTGGTAAAAGAGCTAAATGAGGCTGTGGCAGCAGGAGCAAGGATTAAGGTCCTTGAGGATTTGATATCAACGCTGGACATGGAGGCGAAGGTGAGGGATATTCGCATGGGTCTCTTTCACACTGCGGTTTTGACTCATGGCTGCGGGCTGGCAGCGACACTCCCTCGGGATGCCCTCCAGCAGGAGCAGCCGTCGGTAAGAAACCCGGGCAACCTTGTTGGCAAAGGAGCGCTGGAGCTTGCCCGGATGGCTTACTCAGAAAGCTTGCTTGAAGCAGCCATCGGCATGGCGGCAATCAACTCATTGCTTGAGGTTAATGATGAAAAATGCCTGGAGCTTAATGCCAGCGACCTCATTGCCGATAAGGGGAAGGGTAAGAAGGTAGCCATTGTGGGACATTTTCCCTTTGTTCCCAGGCTGCGGGAGATAGTAAAGGAGCTCTGGGTAATTGAGAAAAACCGGCGTGAGGGCGACTTCGCCGAGGTTGAGGCGGAAAACCTTATCCCTCAGGCCGACGTTGTTGGCATAACCGGTACTGCTTTTACCAACCACAGTATTGAGAAGTTGCTCAAGCTATGCCGCCCTGAAGCTTATGTGGTCATAGTCGGGGACACTGCCCCTCTCTCCCCGGTTCTATTTGACTATGGCATTGACGCCATATCCGGCACCAGGGTAATCGTCCCTGGGCTGGCTATGCGCTGCGTGAGCGAAGGGGCAACATACCGGCAAATAAAGGGTATTAGACAACTCATTATGTTGAGAAATAGGAGGTGAAGAAAATGGCCAATGGATTTGGTAGAGGAAGAGGCTTCGGTCGAGGCTTTGGCGGAGGAGGGTGGGGCTTTGGTTTCCGGGGAAGCTCCCCTCCCTGGCCCTACGTAGGGCTGGGTAGAGGAGGCTTGCCCAGATGCGGTTACTTCTTCAGTGGTGCCGGTGCATCGGCACCGTGGTCATATCAGCCGCCATCCTTCCACCCGGGAATACCGGCTGCTCCCGGGTATACGCCATATACGCCTCAGATGGCCCCTCAGATGACCAAAGAGGAAGAACTTAACTACCTGAAGGACCAGGCGGGGGCAATAAAGGGTCAGCTGGGAGAGATTGAGTCCAGGATGAGCGACATTGAAGCTGAAGAGTAACACACAGATAACGCACGAGTTAAAGGAGGTAAATTATGCCAGGATTTGATGGTACCGGCCCTCGTGGAATGGGCCCGATGACAGGTGGTGGCAGAGGCTTCTGTGCTGTTCCGTTATCAGCGGCTTGGCCGACATACATGGGAAGAGGAGCTTATCCTCCATATGGTGTGCCCTGGGCCAGGCCTTACTATGGAGCGGGATCGACTGCTCCAGTTGCTGTGCCCTTTGCTCCTCAGATGACCCGTGAGCAGGAGCTTGATTTCCTGAAGAACCAGGCTCAAGCTATGAGAGGACAACTGGAACAAATAGAGGCCAGGATACAGGAACTAGGAAGCGAGAAGGAATAGAGAGGAATTAATATGAAGATTGCAGTTTCAGCTACCAGCTCTACCCTTGATGCTGAGGTAGACCCCCGGTTCGGGCGCTGCCAGTATTTTATTATCGCCGACCCGCAAACGATGGAGTTCGAGGCCATTGATAACTCCAGCGCCATGGCGGCAGGCGGAGCCGGCATTTCGGCTGCTCAGGTGATTGCCGGTAAAGGCGTAGAGGCGGTTCTTACCGGTAACTGTGGCCCTAATGCCTATCAGGTGCTGTCCTCTGCCGGGATTCAGGTGATAACCAGCGTCTCCGGGAAGATAAAGGATGCCATCGAAGGCTACCGAGACGGTAAGTTCAAGACGAGCTCTCAGCCCAATGTGCCTGACCACTTTGGTATGGGTGCTGACCCCGGTATGGGAGCTGGCCCTGGCATGGGCATGGGGATGGGTGGAGGTATGGGTATGGGGCGTGGTATGGGTCGCGGCATGGGCAGGGGAATGGGCAGAGGCATGGGTATGGGTTTTGGCATGACCCCACCCGTAAGCCCGGCACCCCAGCAACAAAGCCCGGAGCAGGAGCTAGAGATGCTCAAAGCCCATTCACAGGCATTAGCCCAACAGCTAGACGAGATTCAGCGCCGCATTGAAGAACTCAAAAAGAAGGGGAAGTGATAGCTATGCCAATCTATGAATACCGATGTGATCAATGCGGGGAGAGGTTTGAAGTCCGTCAGTCCATAGGTGAGGATGGTTCTAAGTTAAATTGCCCGAAATGTAATGCCAAGAATCCGAAACGGCTGTTTTCCTCATTCTTCAGCCCCAGTTCAAGCGTATCTGGGCCTTCGGATATAAGCTGTCCTACCTGCACTACGGGCACCTGTGGACTGCCGCCAATGCAGTAGGAATGCAAGAGACTTTTTTGGAGGTGAAGCTATGCCTAGAGGAGACGGGACCGGACCTCCCTGGGGCAGCGGCCCAGGTACAGGAAGAGGTTCAGGCAAGGGCGGTGGGGGTGCCGGCAGGATGAAAGGCAACCGACCCGGAGCCGGTCCGGGCGGGGACTGCGTATGCCCCAACTGCGGAGCGAGAGCCCCGCACCAGGTGGGTACACCCTGCTACAACTTGAGCTGCCCCAAGTGTGGGACAAAGATGGTCAGAGGCTAGATGATAATATCCGTTGCTAGCGGTAAAGGCGGGACGGGTAAGACGCTGGTAGCTACCAGCCTTGCCCTTTCCCTGAAAGATAGCCATAAGGTTGTGCTTCTGGACTGCGATGTTGAGGAGCCGAACGCTCATGTCTTTCTAAAGCCAGCCATTACCGGCAGCGAGCCCGTCCTCATACCCGTCCCCAGGGTGGATGAAGAAGGGTGCACCCGCTGCGGTAAGTGCGCCGAGGTCTGCGCCTATAATGCCATCGCCGTTCTCGGTGAGCACGTTCTGACCTTCCCGCAGTTGTGTCACGGC
>CAYWCO010000036.1:0-10471 GCA_964456815.1 uncultured Dehalococcoidales bacterium
GGAGGTGTATAGCCCCCAAAAGCAAGAAAGGGAGATAGGTTACTAAATAACCACTATTCTCTCTTGATTGACAGCCTTTGACAAGCAAAGCATACTATCATACTATGATATAATATTATGAGCCTTGGGGGTAAGAAATGCGCATAGAAAGTATAGGGCTTGCTGAACATCTGGGCTCGGTAAAGATTCACGGTGTGCGTAGAGTCCTGGAGTTAGACTCGGGGGCGAGGCCCCTTCAAGATGAAATCCCGGAAGTCCAGAAAATCGAGAAGGAGGCTCTTGAAGATATTGAGCGGGGAATGGCTATCATTCTCCCTATCAAAGACGAAGACCTAAAGGTCTTTGAGGGTGTGCTCAGCGGTGTACCTCACGATTGCTTGATGATAGTAGTCTCTAATAGCAAGAGGGGGGAGGTAGACACCTTCGTCAGTGAGCAGGATATCCTGGCTCGCTTTTGCCATGCCACCAAGCGCCAGGCTTTGATTGTCCATCAAAAAGACCCCGTCCTGGCTGAAGCTCTGAAAAAAGCCGATTATGCTGAGCTTCTGGATGAGGAGGGGTTGGTGAGGAACGGCAAGAGCGAGGGGATGATGATAGGGATTTTACTGTCTATGCTGCATGACAAGGACTACGTGGGGTTTATTGATACCGATAATTACATACCGGGCGCCGTCTTGGAGTATGTGCAGCACTATGCTATCAGCTTTAGTCTGGCCAAGTCCCCTTATGTTATGGCCAGGATTTTGTGGCGTTATAAGCCCAAGATGGCAGGGGAGTTATTTTTTAAAAAGTGGGGAAGGGTCTCAGAGATAAGCAATAAATACGTAAATCACCTACTTTCCACAAAGAAAAGGTTTGAGACCGAGATTATAAAGACAGCAAACGCCGGAGAACATGCGATGAGCATAAAGCTGGCAAAGATGCTGACCTATGGCTCCGGCTACGCTGTTGAGGTGCAGGAGCTGATGTCCATCTTTGAGCAGTTTGGAGGGCTGCTGCCTATAACCGATAAGACAGCGACAGAAAAGGGGGTAGAGATAATTCAAACCGAGACCATAAACCCCCACCTTCATGAGGAAAGGGGTGGGGAGCATCTGGTGCAGGATATGTTATTGCCCAGCCTTTCCGTCATCTACCACAGCCCTCTCTGCGAGTTATCCACCAAGCACATGATTTTTAACCAGTTGCTGGAGCAGAAGTGTTTGAAGTCAACAACGGATGAGGTTCCCCGCATGCGGCTTATCCCCCCGCCCCAAAAAGCAGATATGGGTAAATTTGCCCAGGCAATTGAGGCACAACTTCCTGAATATTCAGTGCCCAAGGGGCGAATGTTACGTGAGAGATTTATCAATGCCGAATTTGGCCGGGCAACGGATAAAGCCAAAAAGGTAGTATTTACCGATTTAGACGGGAGTCTGCTCCATCCTGTCACTTACTCCTACACCCAGGCACTGGATGCCTTAAGACTGCTACAGGAAAAAGAGATACCGCTCATTTTCTGCTCGGCCAAGACAAGGGCTGAGCAGGAGGTTTATAGAAAGGAACTGGGCGTAAAGGACCCATTTATCGTTGAGAATGGGGGTGCTATCTTTATTCCCAAGGATTACTTCCGTCTCCAGTTTACCTATGATAAAGCAACTAAGGATTATCTTGTGATTGAGCTGGGCATCCTCTATCAGGAAGTGAGGCGAAAACTAAAGAAGGCTGTTGAAGGGGAGACTGCCTGTAGCGTTAAAGGTTTTGAAGATATGAGTGTGGAAGAGGTGGCTCGTGAAACCAGTTTAAGTTTAACCCGTGCCGAGCTTGCCAAGCAAAGAGAGTACAGCGAGACAGTCAAGATTGAGGGTAATAAAAAAGATGTAGCCCGCGTAGTAAAGAAGATTGAGCAAGCGGGGCTTAACTGTCCCTTTGGTGGGAGATTTTACGGGGTGACGGCAGGGAGTGATAAGGGTAAAGCAGTCAAAATCCTGACCGAGCTTTTCAAGCTGAATTTTGGCAAGATAACGACCGTAGGTATTGGAGATAATGATAGCGATTTGCCGATGCTAGCCATAGTGGACCTGCCAACGTTGGTGCAGGTGCAGGGCAATCGGTGGCGAAAGCTGAAGCTGAAGCATCTCCATAGGGTTAAAGGGGTGGGGCCGGAAGGGTGGAGCATAGCGATAAGAGAATTGGTCAACGACGAAGCGAAGCTTAAGCGATAGGGTTTTTATTACTTCAAACTTATTAGGTACTCTTTTAGCCAGCTTAAAGCCGCGTCGGCGGCGCTTTGCTTATTCTGCTCCCGTTCTCCTGGGCTAGTTGGTGTGAGTCAGTAAGCTGAGCAAAAGCTATGCAACTAGGGCTTTCTCCTTGGGACGTTTCAGCAGCAGGCTGAGCAGAAATGCCATTGCGGTAGCTGCGGCTGCAGACAAGAAGGCGGCATAGTAGCTCCCAGTGACATCAAAGATATACCCCGCCAGAAGTGGCCCAATAGCCATTCCACCGGTATAGGAAAGCTGAAGGGTTCCCAGGATAGAACCTATTGACTTGGTTCCAAAGACACTGGTTCCTATTGCCAGCACAATGGGACTTATGCCCCCATAAGCTAACCCGTAGACGGCGGCAGTAATGTAGAAAACATGCAAATCACTGGCTCCAGCCAGGAAAAAGAGTACGGGCGCTTGTATAGCTAAACAGAGGCTAAGGACTATTTTATTGCCGATTCTACTGGCTAGACCGCCTAGCATTAATCTACCCAGTATAGCAGTGATGCCACTCAGGGTAAGGATAATAGCTGCTGCCTCAGGGGTTATGTCTGCGTCAATAGCGGCCGCCACAACATGGACTACCATCATCTGGAAGCACATAGCGGCTACTATTTGGATTAGGAAGAGAATCCAGAAGACTCTGGTGCGCAGTGACTCTGAGAGCGTATAAGAATCAGTGGCTGGCGTATTGGTGGCTTGGTTAATATCCCCCCCACTAGGAGGTGGATTTACGGCGTTTTGGGGTGGGTTTTTTATGAAGCTCCAGCCTAGTATTCCCAGCCCCCACGCCGCTATCCCCAGAATAATGAAACATGTCTGCCAGCTATGTTGCAAAATAATGTAGGTGGCTACCGGTGGTATTATTATCTGGGCTACGCCGAAGCCACTCAGTACAATACCGTTTGCCAGAGCAGCCCTGCCACCGAACCACCTGCTAACTGTAGCCATTAGTGGGGTAAGGATGAAACCCCCACCTATGCCGAACAGGATGCCTATAAAGAGATACAGTTGCCACAGGTGGGAGATGTGAGATGATAACAGGTAGCCTAAGCCGGTGAGGAGGACGCCGATAATTATCAATTTTCTAGGTCCGTACCTGTCGCTCAGGCGACCGGTGAAAGGTCCTATAACTCCAGTCAGTATGCTCATAGTGGAGACACTGCCAGAGATAGCCGCTCTTGACCAACCAAATTGACTAATTAGAGGTTTGAGGAAAACACCGGCGGCATAGTGAAAATTATTAGTAGCCATGACAATAGCGCTGCCAACTAAGGCTACTACCCATCCGTAGGATAGCTCCCCCCCTGCCTTACCGGCTGGTGGCTCGCTCTCAGCTTCGTTACTTTTCTGCGGCATAGAAAGACTCCGTAGTTAAGAGGGGCTAGGTAGTATTTAAGCTCAAAAGGTACTCTTTTAGCCAGCTTAAAGCCGCATCGGCGGCGCTTTGCTTATTCTGCCCCCGGTCTCCCTGGAAGTTGTGCTTCCGGCTGTAGGTTCTTTCTCCGTGTGATAGCCCGATAAAAAACAGCCCCACCGCTTTCCCCGGGGCAGCCCCGCCGGGTCCGGCAATGCCGGTATCAGCCAAGCATATATCGGTGGCTAATAGCTTTTTGCCGCCCCGCGCCATCTCCTCAGCTACCTCAGCGCTCACGGCACCATATTGGTTTATGGTAGCCTCTTTTACCCCCACCACCTTAATCTTGACCTCATTGCTATAGGCGGTAATCGAGCCTTTATAGTAGTCCGAGCTGCCGGGGACGTTGGTTATGCGGTGGGAGACTAGCCCACCGCTGGCTGATTCAACTATCCCCAGGGTTAGCCCTTTCCGCCGAAGCAGAGCGCCGACCTCTTCCTCTGTATTCACCTCTAGGCTCATATAAACCTTTCCATCAGGGAGTATATTAGCTCTTCATCAACCTGCTTGCCGTTTTGGTTGAGTTTTTGTATTGCTCGCTCCACGCTGTCATGCTTGAGCGAATTATCCAGGTCGCCCAGCCCATCATATATGCCCAGCCTTCGTCCGAGCTTGAAATTTTGCTTCTCTTCCCTAGGTAGGGACTGGAATCTGGCTATGGTAGCCAGCATCTTCTCCTTGTCCTCGGGCAGCTTCCCTTCAAGCTCCTGGAGCAAATTTGTAATGTGGTCGCTGATGAAGTTTGACTGGCAGTTGAGGTTTTCAATAAGCAGCCTCTCCTCTTCTATAACCTCCTCGTCTGTCTGCCGGATGAAGTTGCCGTTCTTGACCTCGTCATATAAGGGCATGCCCGCCTTAACGGTCAGGGTTCTGACGCGGATAAAGTCCGAGTTTATCTGGTTTAATACCCTTGCCGTTTCGGTGGCATGCTCCCGCCACATCCTCTTTCCCCCCAGCCCGAGGAGGACATATTCGCATAGCGAGATGCCCGATTTCACTATATTTTTGCCGCCTTTTATGTGTTCGGCGGCGGTAACCCCCTTGTCCATATATTTAAGCAGGGGGTCGTAGCCCGATTCCAGCCCGATATGAAGTCGTGAGAGCCCGGCCTCGCGGAGCTGGACTAATTCCTCCAGCTTCTTTTTGGCGGCTGTCTTTGACCGAGCATAGCTGGTTACCCTGGTGATGCTGGGCAGGGTTTGCTTTAGAAATTTTATTACCTCAACCAGCTCAGGAGTCCTCATAATCAGGGTATTGGCATCCTGGAGGAAGGCGCCAGTGCCACCGTGATAAAGCCAGAAGGCGACATTAAAGAAGGCTTCGCTTGGCGGGTTATTGAGTATGGCTAAAGCCGCCACCTCCACCTTGTCCCCGTAGCCGGATTTCAAGGCAATCTCCTTTAGCCTGTCCTGTATTGCCTTGACGGCCAGTATATCCTGCTTTATATCCTCCACCGACCTCAGCTCAAATTTTTTCCCCTTATAAACATGGCAGAACTTGCACCGGTTCCAGGGGCAGTTCCTGGTTGTCCTGATGAGCAGGGAATAAGCCTCGCTTGGTGGTCTGATTGGTCCCAGTTCAAAGGAGTCCGTCGTCATTTATTTTCCTCTTACAGGTAGCCGAGCACATATTGCTTGATGAATTCAAAGTTGTGCTTTACCTTTTCCTTGCCGACTATGATGTCCATATGTCCGGGGAGGAGGTACTCTACTTCCAGCTGTGACAGCTTCTCTATAGACTGCTTGAGTGCAGCGGCACTACCGCCGGGCAGGTCAACCCGCCCCGTATTCTGGTTGAAGATGACGTCTCCGCAAATCAAAATTTTCTCACTCCGGCAGTAAAAGCAGATGCTGTCAGGGGAATGCCCCGGGGAGGGGATGAGTTCAAATTCCATTTCTCCGGTGTTTAGCTTGTCGTTCTTAAATAACTCATCCGGGGTGAACTCTACGGTGGGGACACTGAAGAACTTTGACGTCTGGATAACAGTTGTCTCCCAGGAGTCCTTTTGCGTCGGGTGGATAAGTATCTTAGCTCCGGATATTTTCTTGAACGCCTCATTTGCCCAGCAGTGGTCGCCGTGGAGGTGGGTATTGGCGATAATATCTATCTCCTTGGGGTCGATGCCGTCCTGCTGCAAATCCTGGAATAATGCCGGCAGGAATTGGTTGAGACCGGGGTCGATGATGACGCCGGTCTTATCCTTAATCACATAGGTATTGCAGTCCATCATTCCCTTTTCCGGGTAAAAATATAGATTTTTTATCAGTCTCATGTTATTATTCCTTTTGTTATATTATATTGACTTGTGCTAGCCAGTTTTCCATTATATAGTAATTGTGGGCTAAAATAAAATGAAATGACTATATAAAAGGAGGTTTGAGCGTGAAGGCATTAGCTGTGTTGTCTGGTGTTATTGCTTTCCTTTGCCTGGTGATGGGCGTTATCACTTTGTTTGGGGTACTTCCCGAGGAAATGATTGAGGCGCTTCCTGAGGCGTTTGACTGGACAGCCTGGTTCTGGCTGTCCGCCCTTCTATTTTTAGCCAGTATTGCCTGTAGCGCCGGTGGCCGTGGCGGCGGCGGCGAGTATTAGTAGTCAGCATGCTGGCTGGGTTGATTAAGTAGGCGTCATCGTGCCTATTTCCGGAAGAGAGACAAGGATTTTATTGCGCGTTCACCCCAATGCCCCCCGAAACGAGGTGGTAGGCTTTAGTGATGGGGTATTGAGGGTGAGGGTGGCGGCACCACCGGTTAAGGGTAGAGCCAATAAAGAGCTGATAGCCTTTCTCAGTAAGATATTGGGTGTGAGCAAAGGCGCCTTGACCATTATACAAGGTCGCACTTCTAGGAATAAGGTTATAGCTATTGACGGTCTGAGCCAGGAAGAAATTATGAAACGGCTTCTGCCCGGCTAAGCCTTCTTCTTTCTCCTCTTTCGGCGGCGCCAGTAGATAATGCCGAGTACGGTTCCCCAGATGGGGATGAATATTATCAGCCAGATGGCTAGAATGACCAGCCATTGCCCGAAGATAATAAGCCCCCTCACTGCGGACTTGATTGCCTCCAGCGCGCTCCAGCCGGCTTTGACCAGCGGTTTAACTGTAGCCTCTGGCTCCAGATAGACCGAAATCAGGCTCATTGACGAGGTTCGCTCCAGATATTGCATTTGCCCCTTGATTTGCTCTATCTCCTGGCGCACCTGGGACAGGCTTTTATAGATGTTGAGGATATCCTCCACATCGGTGGCTTTTTCCAGGAGGGCGAGGTATTGCTGTTCGGTCGCCTCGGCATTTTTGAGCCTTGACTGGAGGTCAATATACTCCTCGGTGACATCCTGGCTATAGGTGCTCTCCGATTTTACCCTTACTGCCAGGTCTCTTAGCTCGGCGAGCGCCTGCTCAAACTTTTCATCAGGCACACGGATGGAAATCCACCCCCTCATATCCTCTTCCTCCCCCGAAATCTGGGAGGATACCACGTAGCCATCAAACCTTAGCGCAAGCTGGGCGATATCATCACGGGCATTGATTACATCTTCTACCACCAGTGATATATCCCCGGTGCGGACTATCATCCGCTCTTGCGTTATCTCTGTGGTTTCAGCCCGATATTCCCCTCCCCCTTTGAACTCTACTGGGGGCATCAATGCTGCCTCTTCCGAAGATGGTGCCGGGGCGCTGGCACATGAGACCGTCACCAGCAGTAAGGCAACCAGCGCCAGCCCTATTATTAGCCTTTTCATAGGATAGACCTCCTTGTTACCCATATTCTACTATACTATAACGCAGAGGGAATGAAAAGGTTAGGGTTTACTTTTTACCCACAGCCTCTCGCCATCGGTGATGAATTCAATAGTTTCCTGCTCATCGGTGCGGAATATATTCTCTGCGCCCAGCCTTTCCTCAAGCCTATCCGTAACCTCAGCGTGAGGGTGACCATAGCTGTTTTCTCCCACCGAGATGACCGCCACCGTGGGGTTGACCGCCGCCAGAAATTCCGGGGTGGTGGAGGTATTTGAGCCGCTATGACCAACCTTGAGCACGGTGCTGGCTAGCCCGGCTTTATGGCTGATAAGCTCAAATTCAGCCTCCCACTCTATATCAGCCGCCAGCAGGAAGCTCACCCTGCCCATACTCAGGCGTAATACCATGCTGTTATTATTTAGGTCAGAGCCGGTGCCGGTTAATGGGGTGGTCTGGGGGTTGAGCACGCTTATTATCGCGCCATCGCCTAAATCAATCTCCTCTCTGGCTTGAGCTATGGTGTATTCAATGCCCTTTTCCTCTATTAATCTCAGCCATTCATCATATAGAGGCAGGTCGCATTCTAAACCAGGATGGAGCACCCGCTCCACCCTGTATCTATCTAGGGCCTCCACCAGCCCGGTGATGTGGTCGGCGTGGGGGTGAGATAATACCACCAGCTCTATAGTCCTGTCCCAGAAGGGCATCTTATCGCCCAGCCCCAGGGTCAGGACTTGGGGGCTGGGTCCGCCGTCAATCAGGACCTGCTGGCTTCCTTTTTGAACCAGAATGGCATCCCCCTGCCCAACGTCAAGAAAGCTTATATGGAGCTTGTCATCGGGCATAGATGCGGCAGCGACCGATGCCAGGATAGCCGCCACCAGCAGCGGCGGGATAACCCATTTTTTGGGTAACTGTGAGGTAAATTCAAGGGATTGAGCTGCCGCTGACCTTAGCCAGTTTTTAGCCCTGGACATCTGTATTTTTAGCCAGTTCCTCTGGCTGATGAGCCAGATAGCGGCGGCGAGGGCTGAATAATAAACAACTATCCGGGTGGTGCCAACCTCACCCACCTCAATATGCGAGAGGGGGAGGGAGGCAAAGCCGCTTACTACCAGCAGCATATAAGACAGGAACAGCCAGGCAAGCCAGCCTATAGCTTGGGCGAGGGGCAGGAAAACCAGCCCGATTAGCCCCGCTAGAGCCCCGATGGCAATGATGCCGGGCATTGCTGGCAGGGTGAGGAATGTAGCCGGGGGGCCAGCCAGAGAGACAATGCCAAAGTAGTGGGCAACGAGCGGCCATACGGCTATAGTTGCCGCCATGGTTACACCGAGGCTGTCAGTGGTAATGCTGGCTAAGGATACGCCTATCCCCTCCTCGCCAATGGTTTGACTAATCGCTTTTCTACCTAAAGCCGTGAGGGGTGGGGCGATGAAGATTAAGCCAGCCATTGCCAGGAAGCTCAGCTGGAAGGAGGCGTCCCACAGGATGGGGGGATTAATCCCTACCATTACCGCCGCAGCGAAGGCAAGCGAGGTGATGGCGGTGCGCTGCCTGCCCAGAAGCTCGGCGGCGAGGAAAAGGCTGGCCATAATTGCCCCCCGCACTACCGGCAGGTGCATGCCGGTGAGCAGGGCAAAAAGCCAGATTATGCCTAAAGCCAGCCAGATGTAGATATAGCGTTTCTTGCCGAAGAGCCATACCCCGATGCTGAGCAAAATGCCAGCCAGGATGCTCAGGTGAAGCCCGGAGATAGCCAGCAGGTGGGCGGTGCCGCTCTGAATAAAATCGGTTTTAACCTCTGCCGGAATGTTATACCTGATGCCCAGAATAATACCCTGGGCTAGCGATGCCTGTGGTTCAGGCAGGACCTGGGCCAGTTTTTGAAAAAGGCTGTTTCTCAGTGAGTAGACCCATTCCAGGGGCTTAAACCCCTTGCCCGTGTCCAAGGTTTCTATTTCGGGGTAGAGCATGGTGGAGTAGATTCCCTGGCGGGCGAGATAGCCTTCATAATCAAAGTCATCAAGCCGGGGTGGTGTCTCCAGTTTCCCCTTTACCTGGAGCAAATCGCCATATTCATAGGTGGGGTAGCGGGGGACAAATAATAGGACGTCCCCCGATACCTCCTGCCACCCTTCACCCTGTTTTACTTCGATATCTGACAGGCGGAGGTGGGTCGCTTTGTCTCTCACCTCGGGGGCGGCGTTGATAACGCCCTTGATTTCAACCTCCTGGCTGTTGTAAGAGCTGAGGCAGCTCTCATCTCCAGGGGGCTGGCTTGCCTGATAGCAGGCGGCGCCGCCGAAGAGGGCGATAAGGCAGACTGCGGCCAGGATTATTGCCTTACGATATCGGCGGAAGAGGAAAAGCAGGGGGAGGGGAATAAGCCCGGTAAGAATGAGGGCTGGGGGCAGGGCGAATTTTGACCCCAGATAAATACCTGCCACCCAGGCACAACTTAGATAGATAAGTGGCACTATTCACCACCTGAGCATTAGTCAGCTACCGTGATAAGTTGTTTAATCTGTTCGTAGATTGAAGTTCCTATTCCTTCAATCTCGGTTATTTCAGTGATGTCGTGAAAGCCCCCGTTTTCCTGGCGATAGCTTATGATAGCCTGAGCCCTGCTTTCGCCGATGCTGGGCAGAGCCGCTAACAGCCAGGCTTCAGCCCGGTTAAGGTCGATTTTTTGCGGCTCTTCCTTCTCGCCGACACTGGGGATATAGAGCTTGGCCCCGGTAAGGTCGGCGTTATCAGTGGTGCCCCCGGCAGCTTGAACCAGGGCTTCTATGCTATCGCCGGATTTCAGCGGGTAGAAACCGGGGCTATTCACCGCCCCACCGAGGTAAATCTCGCCCTGCAACTCGGGGCTTGGTGGCAGGGAAATCTCTATGGGGTGGGCTGGGCTATACCTTGACCAGGCTACTGCACCCCCGATAATAATAACTGCGAGCAGCAGAATAATAGTCAGCGCCCAGTATTTATTGAGCTTGGTCATGGCAAGCCTCCGTACTATTAGCTTCACCTAGTATAGCAGAAGAAGTCAATGGGTATGTTTGCTAC
>CAYWCO010000037.1:0-10304 GCA_964456815.1 uncultured Dehalococcoidales bacterium
GGGTGGGAGAATATTTTGGAGGGGGAATTAAAAGGGGTGGTATAATACATATAACAAAAGCCTCAATAGGGAGAATAAATATGGATGCAGAAATGGTTTCTCTAATAAGCAACATTGTAATCGGTTTATCTGCTATTATTGTCGCAATTGCGGCTGTCCCAGGGTTTTACGCATGGCGAAGACAATTAACAGGAAAAGCAAAGTTTGACCTAGCTCGTGATTTGATGTTAACGGGTTTCAGGTTGAAGGCACGTTTCGAAGATGCTAGAAACCCGTTCTCTTATTCCACAGAGTCTGCTGACCGGTCTCGGCAAGAGAGCGAAACGCCGGGTGCTTCTCAAATATTGGATGAGTGGTATGCTAGGGCAAGCCGTCTTAAACCACTGCAAGAAGATTTAATTAAGATTCAAGAAGCATCTTGGGAAGCTCAGATATTGCTTAGCGAAGACTCAAGTAAGTCCGTATCGGAAGCTGTGAAAGTATATAGACACAACTTTGCAGAGCTTTCATCAGCGATATACTCCTATTTCGAAGAGAGACATCGCGGGGCTACTTCAAGAGGGGCAAATATCGACGAAGATTGGCTTAAGGAGCTTCACGAAACAATCTACTCACGGACAGATGACAATTTTAGCAAACAAATTGATAAAGCTACAAGCAAACTAGAATCTGCCTTGCAAGTATATGTTAAATAGGCAGTCTAAGAGGGGCGAAAGCCCCTCTTTCTCTTTCTTCCCCCTCTCCTTGCCAAGGAGAGGGGGTCAGGGGGTGAGGTTGCAAAATAATCCCAAATTGGCTACCCTATATAAGATAAAAACCACAGCAAGGAGAAAAAGGACTGATGACAGCTAAAAGCCTATCCCGAATAGCCAGCATAATCTTGCTCTCGGCGGTGTTCCCTCTGGCGGCGTGCGCCGGGGAAGCACCCAAAACCTACTCAGCCCCGCCGGAGATGACGATTGACACCAGCAAGCAATACACCGCCACCATTGAGACCGAAAAGGGAGACCTGGCGCTGGAGCTATTCGCCAGCGATGTTCCGCTAACGGTCAACAACTTCGTCTTCCTCGCCCGCGAGGGATTCTATGACAGCACCACATTCCACCGTGTTATCGCCGACTTTATGGCTCAGGGAGGCGATCCCACCGGCACCGGAAGCGGCAACCCCGGCTACTTCTTTGCCGATGAATTCAGCGAGCACACCCATGTCACCGGCGCCCTATCAATGGCTAACATTGGCGAAGCCGACACCAACGGTTGCCAGTTTTTCATCACCTATTCTCCCCAGCACCACCTTGACGGCCACCACTCGGTATTCGGGCAACTAACGGAGGGGATGGACGTCCTCGAACAAATCAAGGCGGGCGACAAAATAATACGAATAGTCATCGTAGAAGAATAATCTAAGGGGGGGCAAAGCCCCCCTTTTTAATTTCTCCCCCATCTTAAAGGGGTGGGATTACCCTAACTAGTCATCCTTAATGCCGTGGTCCTTAATATAATCAATGGCATCCTGAATGGTGGCTATCTTCTCCGCATCCTCATCCGGTATTTCCATCTTCTTGTCTGGCTTACTGAACTCCTCCTCCAGAGCCATTATCAGCTCGACCAAATCCAGAGAGTCGGCGCCTAAATCATCAACAAAGCTGGCTGACGGCACCACCTCGGCTTCATCCACGCCGAGCTGATCAACAACTATCTTCTTTATCCGCTCAAAAACTCTGGGCATCATTTACCTCCCTATTTTCTATCTGCTAGCAATTGCACTAACCGAACCAAGGACTCCGTTAACAAACCTTGGCGAGCTATCGCTGCCAAACGTCTTGGCTAACTCGACCGCTTCATTTATTGCTACCTTAACTGGGACACTATTATCA
Source organism: uncultured Dehalococcoidales bacterium (assembly GCA_964456815.1). GTDB lineage: Bacteria > Chloroflexota > Dehalococcoidia > Dehalococcoidales > BS750m-G39 > CAVTZP01. The sequence goes on from CAYWCO010000037.1 coordinate 1,878, forward strand.
AGTAAAATCTCAAATATTGCAAGCCTCAAAATATTCCTGTCCACGACGGGTATCTGCTCCACCGGCCAGGCCGGGGCAAAGTTCTCAATATGCTGGTCAATCTCCTTCTTATTCTTGATAACGCCGCTTACCAGCCCCCGGGCGAAGGCGGCATTCTCCCCGGACAGCCCGCTCTCCTCCAGGAGATGGGGCAAGACCTTCTCCACACCATGCCCCACCGAGTTGACCTCATATAACGCCTTAAGGGCTATCACCCTGGCTTTACGCCGTACTCCCATAGAGTATCACCCAACCTGAGCTAACATTATATCATTTTAGCAAGAATTAAATACATGGCTAGGCTACTGCCATACCCCCGTCCACGCCCAAGACCTGCCCCGTGATATAGCCCGCCCCTTCACCGGCAAGAAAGACGACCGCCTCCGCCACATCGCGGGGGGAGCCAAGCCGACCAAGGGGAACCTGCTTTTTAAGCTCCTCTCTCCACTCCTCCTTTAATTGCTGTGTCATCTCGGTATCAATAAAGCCGGGGGCAATGGCATTGACCGTTATGCCGCGGGAGGCTACCTCCCTGGCAATAGTCCGGGTAAAGCCAATAATACCGGCTTTGGCGGCGGCATAGTTAGCCTGCCCCGGGTTGCCCCTGACGCCGGTAATACTGGAAATGCTGATAACCCTGCCCCAGCGCTGTTTAACCATATATTTTAGCACGGCTCTGGTGCAGAGGAAGACGCTCTTCAGGTCAACGGCAAGCACGCTGTCCCATTCCTCCTCCGTCATCCGCAGCAGAAGCTGGTCTCGGGCAATGCCGGCATTATTCACCAGAATATCAATCCTGCCGTAGGCAGCAATAGCTTCCTCCACCAGCCTGTCAACATCTGACGATGAGCTGACATCAGCCAGGACGGGCAGAGCCTGCCTGCCCAGAGCCTTAATCTCCCCGACCACGGCTTTAACCGGAGCGGCATCGCCAATGTCATTGACGACGACGTTAGCCCCGGCTTCAGCCAGCCCCAGGGCAATGGCTCGCCCTATCCCCCGCCCGCTGCCGGTAACTATGGCTACTCTATCAGAAAGGCTCATTAGTCCACCCCGGCCTTCATATTATTAACCGCCTCGGCGTCACCGATATTAACAATCTTAACATCCCTGTCTATTCGCTTAATCAGGCCAGCCAGCACCCTCCCCGGTCCGAGCTCAATAAAAGAGGATACCCCATCACCTATCATATATTCAACAGAACGCTGCCATTGAACACAATTACACAGCTGCCTGAGGAGCTCCTCCTCAACTGATTCAGCAGTGGTCAACGGCTGAGCCGTGGTATTACCGATAATAGGGACGGTTGGCCGGTTAAAGGAAAGGGTGGCTATAATCTCAGCCATGCCGTCAACCGCCGGCTGCATCAACTGGGTATGAAAGGCGCCGCTCACCTGCAACCGAATAACGCGATGCGCCCCCCTGGCTTTAACTAAGTCCATAGCCTGAGCCAACTTGTCCTCAGCCCCGCTAATTGCTATCTGGCCGGGGCAGTTAATATTGGCAATGCAAGCCCCGCTCTCGGCGCATACCTCGCTTAGAGCCGCTTCGTCAAGCCCGATTATTGCCGCCATGCCGCCGGGCGTTATCTGCCCCGCCTCATGCATCAGCCTTCCCCTCTCCCGAGCCAGATAAACGGTGGTGGCAAAATCAAGCACCCCGGCTGCCGCCAGTGCCGTATACTCGCCCAGGCTGTGCCCGGCAACAAAGGCGGGCTCAAGCTCGCTGATATCCCGCATCGCCTCCAGGCAGGCAAAGCTGATGGTTACTATCGCTGGCTGGGCATTTATCGTCTGGAGAAGCTTATCCTCCGGACCCTCAAAGCACAGCTTGGAGAGGGGGAAACCCAACGACTCATCAGCCTGGTCAAAGACGGCTTTAGCCGAGTCAAAATTTTGATACAGGTCACGCCCCATCCCCACCCACTGAGCGCCCTGCCCAGGAAAGACGTAGGCTACCTTCATCGACTCAGTCATAGGTCATTACTCAGCCTTCTTTTTTGGGCTTTTGACCTCGATGACCTCCCTACCAGCATAGCTCCCACAGGTGGGACAGGCATGGTGAGGCAGCTTAGGACTATGGCACTGAGGGCAATAGTCCAGGCTGGGCGGCGCTAAACCAAGATGACGGCGTCTCTTACCCTGGCGCGCCTTGGAATATTTTCGCTTGGGTAAAGCTCCCACGACTTATTTTCCTTTCTCTTTATCATTAATATCGGCAGGGCCTGCTTTCTGGGGCGGACAGTCACAAGGCCCCAGGTTAAGATTGTGACCGCAATTAGGACATAACCCGGCACAATCTTCGCGGCAAAGCGGCTTCATCGGGATAGCCAGTAAAGCGCACTGGCGCAGCGCCTCGGTCAAGTCCAGAACATGATGTTCATCAATGGTGAAACGGTCAGGCTCACCCGAGGAAGGTAGGGAAGCGCCGCTAATTACATCCGTGGTCGGGAAATACTCCTCTTCAATACTCAGGGTTAGCGGGCAACTAAACGGGTTTAAGCAGCGGCTACAGGTAAGTTCAACCTCGGAACCCAATACCCCCTTAACCAGGATGCTGCGGTCGGTGCGGGTCAAACTGATATTGCCCCGAACCGGGCTGCTCTTGGCATTATCGGTAACATCAATAGTGCCGTTCACTTCATAATCCCGTACCGAGCCTATAGTTTCTTTAAGTAGCTGGGCTACGTTTACCTGCATGACCTCCCACCTCCACTCCAGGGGTAAGTCTCTTATTATAAGATAAGCCTCGTAATCACTGTCAAGCTTGGTGATATTTATTCCCCCATCCTCTTTTTCTTTCTCAGCTCAAAGGCGATTTCATTTCTCAGCACCTGGTTGGAACCCTCATATATCTGGGTAATCTTGGCGTCCCGGAACATCTTCTCAATGGGGTAATCACGCATGTAACCAACACCACCAAAAATCTGCATGGCATCGGTGGTAACCCTCATCGCCGTGTCCGAGGCAAAGACCTTGGACATCGCTGACTCTCTGGTAAAGTCCCTTGCCCCGCTATCTATCATCTTGGCGGTGGCATAGACCAGCGCCCGAGATGCCTCCACCTGAATAGCCATATCCGCCAGCATCTGCTGGACCGCCTGCTGGGCAAAAATGGGGTGCCCGAACTGAACACGCTTCTTGGCATAGTCTACGGCTGCTTCCAGAGCCCCCTGAGCCAGCCCCAGCGCCTGGGCGCCTAAACCGGGACGGGAATAATCCAGCAGCTTCATAGTCATAATAAACCCCATCCCCTCCCGACCAATCAAATTCTCTGCGGGAACAAGGCAATCTTCAAAAACCAGCTCCCTTGTTGAAGAAGCACGAATGCCAAGCTTCTTCTCCTTCCTGCCAAAGGTGAAGCCCGGCGTGTCCTTCTCCACCAGAAAAGCGCTGGCGCCGCGGGGACCTTTTTCCTTAGCAGTCAGGGCAATAATGGTATATATCTCAGCATCACCACCATTGGTGATAAACTGCTTAGTTCCGTTAAGGAGATAACCCTTATCGGTGCGCTGAGCGGTTGTCTTTATGCCACCGGCGTCGCTGCCTGCACCTTCCTCGGTCAGGCCGAAGGCAGCCAGTCTCCTGCCGGCAGCAATATCGGGAAGGAATCTGCGCTTCTGCTCATCGCTCCCGAACTGCAACAGGGTTAATGTCCCCAGCCCGCTGGCGGCATAACTAACAGCGACACCACTACACACCCGGCTCAGCTCTTCCACAACCAGACAGAGCTCAAAAATGCTACCACCCAGACCATCGTATTCCTCAGGAATATAGACACCGAACAAGCCAGCGTCGGCGAGGAGCTTCATAATCTCCCAGGGAAACTCCTCCTTCTCATCAAGCGCCGCCCGCACCGGCAATACCTGTTCCTCAGCTATGGTTCGTGTCAGATTCTTGATTTCCTTTTGCTGCTCGGTTAAAAAATATTCCAAGATGCCCTCCTTGAATTTTGCTACAGGGTAGTCCATTATAAGCCAAGCTAGAGAGGCGCTGTCAAGGCGATGACCTTGACAGTACAGTAAGCCCAGTTTACAATGCTTAAGACCTGATACTAACACCAGCCTGATAAAGGGGTGATTTTAATGGTAGCTAAGGCGTTTGTCCTGATTGAAACGGCGGTGGGCAAAAACAAGGAAGTAGCCGCCGCTCTGGAAAAGTTGAAGGGGATGAAATCGGTTGATATTGTAACCGGCCCCTACGACATTATCGCCATAATAGAAGGAGCCAGCTTAAACGATATCGGTGACCTGGTTACTGGAAAAATCCACCCCATCCCCGGCATCTCCCGCACCGTGACCTGCCTCGCATTACGCACCACCTAGATTCCAGACCGCCAGACTAGAGACCAAAGACTAACGGCTAGAAGGAGCAAATAAGCGTGGACTTTAGACTAACTGATGAGCAGGAGAAGTTCAGACTTGAGGTTCGCAAGTTTCTGGAAGAGGAGATAAAACAGGGGCTATGGCAGCCCACGTGCGATGCCTGGATAATGGGGCATGACCCGGAGTTCACTAAACGGGTGGCACAGCAGGGCTGGATTGGCCTGACCTGGCCCAAGGAGCAGGGGGGGCAGGGACGTTCCTTTATTGACCGCCTCGTCCTGACTGAAGAGATGCTCCGCTACGGGGCACCGGCTGCCTGCCACTGGTTTGCCGACCGCCAGATAGGCGGCGCCGTTGTTCACTACGGGACTGATGAACAAAAGAAGGAGTTACTACCCATGATTTTGAGGGGCGAAGCCTATGTCGGCCTGGGCATGAGCGAGCCCGACGCCGGCAGCGACCTCGCCTCACTTAAGACCCGTGCCGCTGAGGACGGCGATGATTATATCATTGACGGGCAGAAGACATGGACCAGCGGCGGCAGCCACATGAACTGGATTTACCTGGTAGCCAGAACCGACCCCGACGCCCCCAAACACCGGGGGATTAGCGAGTTCTTTTTTGAGACCAGCCTCCCCGGGGTTAACGTTCAACCCATAGTTGATATTACCGGCGGGATACACTTTAATGAGGTCTTCTTTGACGGGGTGCGTATCCCCAAGAAATGCCTCATCGGGGAGAAAAACAAGGGCTTTTATCAGATTCTAAACCAGCTTGACTACGAGAGGAGCGGCATGGAGCGGCTGATGGGGAATTACCCCCTCTTTGACGCCCTCGTCCAGTACACCAGGGAAACCAGGCGAAAGGGCAAGCCTTTATCTGAGGACCCGGTTATTCGCCCCAAACTGGCTCAGCTCCAGATTGAATTTGAAATCGGGCGGTTACATATGTACCGCGTGGCCAAGGTCATGGACGAGGGGCGGGCGCCGAACTGGGAATCATCCATGAGCAAGGTATACGGCACCGCCTTTGAACAGCACCTTGCCAGCACGGCAATAGAGATTCTGGGGCTCTACGGGCAGCTTTCACCCCAGTCCAAACTGGCGCCGATGCAGGGCATGGCTTACCACTCATACCTATCATCCAAGGGCTATAGCCTTCAGGCCGGGACATCGGAGATACTAAAGAATATCCTGGCTTTAAGAAAACTGGAACTACCCAACCAATAATCACAGACGACTAGGAGGCATGATAATGAATCTGGCTCTCTCTGAAGAACAAGAAATGCTAAGGAAAATGGCTCGCGATTTTCTTACCGATAAGCTCCCCAAGGCGGCGGTTAAAGAAATAGAGCAGAGCGAGCTCGGCTACTCAGCGGAGCTGTGGCAGGAAATGGCGGGGCTGGGTTGGATGGGGCTGGCATTTCCCGAAAAGTACGGCGGCAGCGGCATGAGCTTCCTTGACCTGGCAGTGCTCTTTGAGGAAATGGGCAGGGCTTGCCTGCCCGCTCCTTACTTCTCCAGCGTGGTGCTTGGCGGTCTAACCATTGCCGACACCGGGGGCGAGGAGCAGAAACAGCAGTACCTGCCCCAGATAGGCAGCGGTGATATAATCTTCACCCTCGCCCTGACCGAACCCAGCGCCAGTTATGACGCTGACATTGAGACCAAGGCTACCGCCGATAGTGGCGGCTACGTTATAAACGGCACCAAGCTCTTCGTCCCCGACGCCCATATCGCTGATTATATGCTGGTGGTAGCCAGAACCGACGAAAAGGCAAAGCCGGAAAAGGGGCTCACCATATTTATTGTTGACGGCAAGAGCCCGGGCATAAGCTCTACCGTGCTGAAGACTATCGCCAACGATAAATTATGCGAGGTGGTCTTTAAGCAGGTAAAGGTGCCCGAGGAGAATATCCTGGGCGAGTTAAACCAGGGGTGGGATGAGGTGCAAAAGATAATCCAGCGGGCAGCCGTGGCTAAATGCTGCGAGATGGTCGGCTGCATCCAGCAGGCGCTGGATATGACCGTCAGTTACGCCAAGGAAAGAAAGCAGTATGACCGTCCCATCGGCAGCTTTCAGGTTATCCAGCACTACTGCGCCGATATGGCAACCGATGTTGACGGCACCAGGCTTTCCACCTATCAAGCCGCCTGGATGCTGAGCGAGGGTCTTCCCTGCACCAAAGAAATAGCCATTGCCAAGGCATGGGCGGGCGAAGCCTGCCAGCGGGTTATGGCTCTAGCCCACCAGATTCACGGCGCCATCGGCGTTACCATAGACCACGATTTACAGTACTACACGCGGCGGGCTAAAGCGGCTGAGGTCTCCTTCGGTGATGCCAACTTCTACCGGGAGGTAGTGGCTCAGGAGATGGGGCTATAAGCCTTCCAGCCGAGCCAAGACTTCATCTATAGTCCGCTCGGCGGTAGAAGCGCCGGAGGTTACGCCAATACGTTCTTTACCCTTAAACCAGCTGGGGTTGATTTCCTCCGCCGTCTCAATAAGATGGGTCTCGGTCGCCGCCGAGCACAGCTCAGCGAGACGATTGGTATTGGCACTGCCCCGCCCCCCGATAACCAGCATCAGGTCCACCCTGCCGGCAAGCTCAAGGGCTTCCGCCTGCCGTCTTCTGATATCGTGACATATGGTATCAATAATGCGCAGCTCGGAGTCCTTAGCCAGGACTAAATCAATGAGTTGCTTAACAAACTGGGTAAAATGGGCCGGTATCTGGGTGGTCTGAGAGAGGACGCCCAAGCGGCGGGGCAGAGGGTCCAACCCGGCGATAAGCCTCTCATCAAGGGTAGCCACCCCCTTCCCGCCAGCCCAGCCAAGGACACTCTTGACCTCGGTATGGTCGGCATCGCCATGGATAATGACAAAAAAGCCGTTTCTGGCTAATCTGCGGGCGGCAATCTGGACACGGTGAACGAAGGGACAAGTGGTATTAATTATCTCAATATCCCGGGCACGAAGCTTCTCCTCCACCTCCGGGCTTGCCCCGTGAGAGCTAATAGCCACGGTACTGCCCTTTATATCATCTACAGTCGGCGCTACCCTTACCCCAATCTCAGCCAGCCTTTGCAGTACCTGCTGGTTATGCACCACCGCCCCCAGTGTTTCCACGCCACCGCGCTCACGGGCAATCCGCTCTAAAATATCAATGGCTCGCTTGACCCCGTAGCAAAAACCGATTTCCCTGGTCTTCTCAATCTTCATCGCTTACCATAGACCCCGCGATATTTTGGAGGAAGGAGCTCAGCGATGCGCTCCATTATGAAATCAGTATTCTCAGCCAGCTCTGCCCTGCTTAATCTGCTACTAGCCGGCAGATGAAAGGGGCGACCGATGTTGATTGCTATACGGGGGCGGCGCAGTATCCAACCTATCCCCCTGACCTTCTCCGTGCCGCTAATGCCCACGGGAAGGATAGGTACGCCGCTGCGCATGGCAATCAGCGCCGAACCGGGGTAAGCCGGCTGAAGCCGGGCACTCTTGCTCCTTGTTGCCTCGGGGAACATAATCAGAGCCAGACCGTCAGCCAAGACCTGCTCTGACTGGCGAAGCGCCTTCCTGTCCAGCTTACCCCTGTGCACCGGAAAGGCACCGAAGCCACCGACGAAGCAGGCGGTTAAGGGGGAGCGAAACAGCTCCTCCTTAGCCATAAACATCATCTTTCTCCCCAGGCTAATGCCAAGCAGGGGTGGGTCGGTCAGGTTAAGGTGATTAGCTACCACCAGCAACGGTCCCTGGGGGGGAATATTCTCCCTGCCCTTTATCTCTAACCTCGTCAGCAGGGCAAACAGCGCCCTCGCTATTACTCTGCCCGCATAATAAAACCAAGGCAAAATTTTTACTCCCAGAAGTTTTAACAATTATACCCTCAAGCAAAAACAAAGACAAACTTAGCCTTTAGACTTTTTGTGAACCTATCCCCTGACCCCTTCCCTTGTTATTTATTAAAGGGAAGGGGAATTTAGTAAGGGAGGGGGCAAAGCCCCCTCCCTAAAAATCTCTCCCCCTCTCCAATGAAGCAGAGGTTTAAGAGCAAAGCCTTTAAG
>CAYWCO010000038.1:0-9817 GCA_964456815.1 uncultured Dehalococcoidales bacterium
ATGGTAACCTCACCCCCTGACCCTCTCTCCTTCAAAGGAGAGGGGGAAGAAAATTAAAAAGAGGGGCTTCGCCCCTCTCAAATGCCCCATAAGGGGATACAGATATGTACAGATGCGTAAAGATGAGCAAAGATGAGCAAAGATGAGCAAAGATGAGCAAAGATGACGAAAAATGGTTACAAATCGGTGAAATAAACCACTAGAGCTTGACAATTGCTCTAAATTGTGCTATAGTGTTTGGCATATATAACAAGGAGGTGAAAATGGTTGAGGAATTTCTGGACAAGAAGCAAGATTACTCGCCGTTCTTGGTTCATCTTACTAAAGACGATGAATTTGTTTGGGACGATGAGAAACATACCACGCCAGCAAAGGATGTATTAGATACAATTCTAAGTGAGAAAACGCTAAAAGCGCTTAACCATTTCTGCCTATTTAGCAAAAACCTTAAAAAATCACAAAATGTCTCTTTACAAGATAAATTTAGGGTGGTCTGCTTCACTGAGACGCCTAGAGACCAAATACATATACTCCTAACGGAGCTAGGTGGAAGAAATTTTAAACCGAAGCCTTATGGCTTGGTTTTTAAGAAAGAATATATTCGAAAGCGAGAAGGCAACCCTGTATTTTATGTAACTAAAGAGATTGCAAAACCACTTTGGCAGCTATATTGGCCAATATGCAGTGAAGAAGTACAATCTTCTGGTAAACTATGCAAGCTATTAGCTCTTGTAACCGTATGCGAGGAGGGCAATGATTGGCACTGGGAAAGAGAATGGAGGATTGTAGGTGAATTTAAATTTATACTAGAGGATATCTATTGTGGTTTCTGCCCCGAGGAACACATAGATTATTTCGAACTCAAATATCCACCGGTTAAGTTTATAAGTCCAGATTGGTCAGAAAATAAAATTCTCGCCAAAGGAGTTGGCAAATAGACTACCCTGGAGTTGGCAAATAGACTATCCCCTCAAAAACTTATCAATATCGGCGGCGGCGAGCTTACCCGCCCCCATGGCGGAAATCACGGTAGCGGCGCCGGTAACTATATCACCGCCCGCCCAGACTTTGTCCTTCCTCGCCTTGCCCGTCGCTTCATCAGCCACCACCGTCCCCCGCTTGCCCGTCTCCAGACCCGGAGTAGTAGAGGCGATGAGGGGGTTGGGGGTGGTGCCCAGGGCAACTATCACCTCGTCAACGTCAATGGTAAACTCGCTCCCCTCTTTGACCACAGGACGGCGCCGGCCGCTATCGTCAGGCTCACCAAGTTCCATTTCGTAGCATTCGGCGCCAACCACCCAGTTCTGCTCGTTGCCCAGAAATTGCTTGGGGTTGGTCAGCAGCTTGAAGTGGATGCCCTCCTCCTGGGCATTCTCCACCTCCTCGCGGCGGGCGGGCATCTCCACCTCGGAACGGCGGTAGATAATATAGACCTCGTCGGCGCCAAGCCTGAGGGCGCAGCGGGCTGAGTCCATGGCGACGTTGCCCCCGCCAATCACCGCCACCTTCTTGCCCAGCTTTACCGGGGTATCGTACTCAGGAAACAGATATGCCTTCATCAGATTGACCCGGGTCAAAAACTCATTCGCCGAATATATGCCGTTGAGGTTCTCGCCGGGGACACCTAAAAACATGGGCAGTCCGGCGCCGGTGCCGAGGAAGACGGCGTGATAGCCGTTACTTAATAGCTCGTCTATAGTAAGTAGCTTACCGACAACAGAGTCCAGCTCAATCTTTACCCCCAGAGAAGCCACATAGTCAACCTCATTCTGGACAATCTCCTTGGGCAATCTGAACTCGGGGATGCCGTACATCAAAACCCCGCCGGCGACATGCAGCGCCTCAAAGATAGTAACGTCATGCCCCAGCTTGACCAGGTCAGCGGCTGCGGTTAGTCCCGCCGGTCCCGAGCCGACCACCGCCACTTTTTTACCGCTGGATTTTACAGGGGGCTTGGGTGATGGCGAGCTTGCCTTCGGCATATTAGCCCGCTCCCAGTCAGCGACAAAACGCTCCAGACGACCGATAGCAATCGGCGCCCCCTTCTTAGCCAGCGAGCAGGTAGCCTCGCACTGGGTCTCCTGGGGGCAGACCCGCCCGCAGATGCCGGGCAGGGCGTTCTTGCTTTTGAGTATCCTTACCGCCTCCGGCATATCGCCGTCGCGGAGCGCCTGGATAAAATCGGGAATGTCCACCCCCACCGGGCAGCCCTCAACGCAGTTACGCTTCTTACACTGAATACAGCGGCTCGCCTCTTCCTGAGCCTGCTCCAGACTATAGCCCAGGGCAACCTCGTTGAAATTTTTACCCCGCGCCTTGGGGTCCTGCCTTGGCATTGGCAGCCGGTTCAGATTAAGCTTTGCCATACACTACTCCTCCTAACTAATGAGCGCCGCACTGGCACTGCCACTGCTCAAAGGAACGCCGCTCTTCGTCAAGGTAGATACGCTGCCGGGCAAGGAGCAGGTCCCAGTCCACCTGATGTCCATCAAACTCAGGCCCGTCAACGCAGACAAACTTGGTCACGCCGCCGACTTCCACCCGACAGCAGCCGCACATCCCCGTGCCATCCACCATTATTGAGTTCAGGCTGACGATGGTCTTTACACCGAAGGGCTGGGTGGTCTTGGAGCAGAATTTCATCATGACGCCCGGGCCAATGGCAACGACCCGGTCAATCTTCTCGCCGGACTCAAGAAGCTCCTTCAGCGGTTCAGTCACCAGCCCCTTGCGACCATAAGAACCATCATCGGTGGTAACTATCAGCTGGTCGCTGAAACGGCGCAGGTGGTCTTCCCAAAAAATAAGGTCTTTACTCCGCGCCCCCAGGATGGAGATAACCTTATTGCCTGCCTTCTTCAATTCCCTGGCGACAGGTGCTATAGGGGCAACACCAACCCCTCCCGCGGCACAAATCACGGTGCCGAATTTCTCAACATGCGTTGGCACACCCAACGGCCCAACAAAGTCAGCAATAGCATCACCGGCTTTCAGCAGGGCCAGCCTGGCCGTCGTTGTCCCCACCTCCATAAAGACGATGGTAATAGTGCCCTCGTCTCCGTCCCAGTCAGCAATGGTCAGGGGAATACGCTCGCCCCTTTCATCAATCCTGATAACAACAAACTGCCCCGCCCGAGCCTTCCTGGCTACCGCCGGGGCTGCAATCTTGAAAAGGTGGATATTCGGCACCAGGTCTTCTCTTAACAATATCTTATACAACTGCTCCTCCCCCCCCCAACTTAAGATCGTTCACCAGATACGCTAAAAAGGGCTACCCCCGAAATTACCTATCCAGAAATAGCCCCGTCCTCTTACCCGGCAAAGGTTGTCCTTGAATGCTCAATCCATAAAAATAGAATATCACCAAATTATATATAATTCAAGTCATTTTCGCCCAAAACCCATTGCCTAATAAGCATGGAAGGTATATGATAATAAGCGCCGTAATTTAAAAGGGAGAGGGGTGATAGGCGGGGCCAATTATTGAGATAGAATTTGCCAAACTTGATTACCCCCAAGACCGTGGGATAATAAGGTCTAAACTGAGAGCATCAAAGTAGTCTTTCGAGGTGGAAGAATGGTCACTGAATTGGTTCATATTGGGTTTAACAATTTCGTAGCAATAAATAGAGTTATTGCTATAGCGTCACCAAATTCAGCGCCGACTAAACGCACTGTCCAGGAAGGGAAAAGTAAGGGATTACTCATTGACATGACCAACGGTAGAAAAACCAAGGCAGTTATCATCGCTGATAGCGGGCATATTATTCAGACAGCCCTCGCCCCGGAAACGATTACTGGTAGATTACAAACAGGCCGAGGCTCAGTAATAAAACTTGAGCAGAGTGATGAAAAAGGTGAGCCTGAAAGGTGAAACCCCCTTCAACCCTCCGTCAAAGCCACTACTCATAGTTCTCTCCGGTCCCTCAGGGGCAGGGAAGGATGCTATCCTGAGCCGAATGAAAAAGTCCGGTTATCCTGCCCAATTTATCACCACCGTAACCACACGCCCCCTGCGAGCTAGAGAAAAAAACAATGTTGACTACCACTTTGTCTCCGTGGAAAGTTTCCAGAAGATGGTTAAAAACAGTGAGCTGCTGGAGTGGGCAAATGTCTACGGCAACTGGTACGGCGTGCCCAAAAAACCGCTCAAGCGAGCGCTGGCTAAGGGACAGGATACAATAGTAAAGATTGATATTCAAGGGGCAGCCACGATAAAGAAAATCTTGCCTCAGGCGGTATTTATCTTTCTTATGCCCCCATCAACGGAAGAGCTTGCCACCAGGCTCAAGCAGCGCCGTACTGAGTCACCATTTGACCTAGCCCTGCGGCTAAAAACCGCCAAAAAGGAAATGAAACAACTGCCCCTCTTTGACTATATAGTGGTTAACAGACAGGGTGAAATTAGCCGCGTGGTAACAGAGATTGAGGCTATCATTACCGCCGAAAAGCACCGGGTAAAACCCAGGGAAATCAGCTTGTAAGCCGATTAAAATATAAACTCCAACAACCAGGCAAAGATATAACCCAGCACCCCACAGACGGGGAAGGTTAATACCCAGGTCAGAACAATATTGCCAGCCACCCCCCAGCGCACCGCCGAAAGCCGCTTGGTAGCACCAACACCCACGATTGCTGAATTTATACAATGAGTGGTGCTTAAGGGTATACCGAAGGCGGAAGCTATCAAAATAGACAGTCCGCCTGAAGTCTCGGCGGCAAAGCCATGCACCGGCTCCAGCTTGGTCAGCTTGAAGCCCATGGTGCGAATTATGCGCCACCCACCAATAGCCGTCCCCAGCGCCATTACCCCACCGCAGAGCAGCATTACCCATATCGGAACCGTAAACTCCGTCATAAACCCACCCAGCATCAGCGTCAGAGCAAAGACCCCCATAAACTTCTGCCCGTCGTTGCTGCCATGGCTAAAGGCCATGAAAGCCGCCGAGATTATCTGAAGCCGGCTGAAGGCTCTACGGATAAATGACGGTCTAATTCGCCGAAGCAGCCAGTAGAGGCCGGTCATTACCCCGCTACCTAAGAAAAAACCGAGAAAGGTGGAGATACCAAGACCGATAAGCACCTTCTGCCACCCTGCCCAGAGCAGAACATCGGGACCGGCAACAGCAAGCCCGGCGCCGGTAAGCCCGGCGATGAGCTCGTGGCTTTCGCTGGTGGGTATCCCATAAACCCAGGCTATGGCACTCCAGACAATAATGGCAAGCATTGCCGCGGCTACTACAGGAAGACCGATAATCTCCGGGCTCACGATACCCTTGCCGATAGTGGCGGCTACAGCAGTGCCCGTTGCCAGAGCACCGACGATATTGAGGACAGCAGCCATAATCACTGCTTTAGATGGGGAAAGAACACGAGTGGAAACTACGGTGGCGATGGCATTAGGGGCATCCGTCCAACCGTTAACAAATTCTGCCGCCAGTATTAATAGTAAAACGGGTAGCAGAAGGAGAAAACCTTCAGGCATTCTTGACGGCTACCCCTTCCAGGACATTAGCCACGTCCTCACACCTATCAGTAGCACTCTCCATGTGTGCATAAATCTCGCGCCACTGGATAACACGAGCTATATCCTTGGTATCACTAAAAAGCTCAGCCAGTGCTGAGCGATATACCCGGTCAGCCGCATTCTCCAGCCGATTAAGCTCCACACACCGTTTGAGAATATGCTTTAAATCACGACGATGTCGCAGCTGGGGCATCGCCCTTTCTATCTCGGTTGCCCCCTGCACTATTATATCAGCAAGCTCCTTAACCCTCTGACCTGGGGGGTCTACTTTATAAAGAAGCATAGCATCACTGGCAGCATGAATAAAATCGGTCACATCATCCATGGTATGAGACAGCTCGGCTATGTCCTCCCTATCAAATGGGGTGACAAAGGTGCGATGCAGTTGCGCTGCAATCTTGTGAGTAATTGTATCACCCTGGTGCTCAAGCTCACTTATCTCGTTTACCTTCTGCTCAACATCCTGCCAATTATCAACCAGCTCTTTCAGGCACCTAGCCGCTTTTACCATATTGCGGGCGTTATCTTCAAAGAGATCGAAAAAACCCTCCTCACGGGGAATGAAAGGAAACTTCACACTCTAATCCTCCTTCGCCATTTTGAGTTTAGTGGAGAAGCAAACTGATTGTCAAGCCAGAACTGTTGACAGCCAGTAACCAGAAGCATAAAATTCTGCAAACGGACTATGGAAAATAGCTGGCAACCCAAACCAGGTGATAAGATTGTCCGCCCCCGTCGAATTAGACATTACCGCTTAAGACGAGTATTGGGAATCCCCGCCCTATTCAGCGCCGGTTACGGCAATGTTGGCTCCTCTATTTATTACGCCCTGGGCATCGTCGCCGTGATAGCCATGGGAGCCACCCCCATAGCGCTGGGTATTGCCGGCATCCTGTTTATATTCACTGCCCTTACCTACGCCGAAGGCACCGCCATGTTTCCAGAGGCAGGTGGTTCAGCTAGCTTTGCCCGGCATGGCTTCAATGACGTTGCCGGCTTCACCGCCGGCTGGGCATTGATGCTGAGCTATATCGTTACTATCTCAATATCAGCCTTTACCATCCCCCCCTACCTCGGCTTCTTCTGGGAACCATTTAAGGCAGACCCTGTCCTGGGTACACTAACCTCTATGGGAATCGTTGTCTTCCTTATGATAATAAATGTCATCGGTATAAAGGAGACCTCACTGGTAAATATAGGTGCCGCCATACTGGATATAACAACCCAGGTGGCGCTGGTGGTTATAGGCTTCATACTGCTTTTTAACCCCCCCGTCCTCTTTCACCGTATTATCGAGAACTGGCCCTCTACCGAGAACCTGGTTTTTGGCATTGCCCTAGCCTCAATTGCCTATACCGGCATTGAAACCATGTCCCAGATGGCGGAGGAAACCAGACAGCCGGAGAAAAGAGTGCCCAGAGCACTGATTATGATGATAGTTGCCGTTCTGGTTATCTTCGCCGGTATTTCCCTGGTATCGCTATCGGCGATGACCCCTCAAGAACTTGCCACCGATTGGGCTAGAGACCCTGTAGCCGGCATTGCCGCCAAGATTCCCATAGCCCTGATATCTGACGTTCTCAAGCCGCTCATAGCCTTGCTGGCGGGCACCATTCTGCTTATAGCCACTAACGCCGGGCTTATCGGCATCTCACGGCTTGCCTTCTCGATGGGAGTCCATAAGCTGGAGCCCGCTATCCTCAGCCGGGTGCACCACAAATTTAAGACGCCCTATGTTTCCATCATTCTCTTCAGCATGATAGCCCTGCTCATCCTGACGCCGGGGTTCTTTGCCGCTGACACCTTTAAAAACATGGGGGCACTGTATGCCTTCGGCTCGCTACTGGCATTTATGTTCGCCCACGCTTCAATCATTAGCCTGAGGGCTAAGAAACCGGAGCTGGAACGCCCATTTAAGCTCGGAGGAAATATAAGGATTAAAGGCCGAGAGATACCAATAAGCACTATTATAGGTCTATTGGCAACAACAACAATATGGATTATTATACTAATTACCCAGCCCTACAGCCGCTGGGTGGGAATGGGGTGGATGGTTATTGGCTTAATAGGCTACTCCATCTATCGGTGGAGGGCGCATCTGCCCTTAACCCACGTACCCAAGAAGCCGGGGGAGGGGAGGTTGTAGATTTTAAAGCAGAGGACTATAATACCAAACGCCCACTGTAAACAGGAATAGAGGGTAATGAAGTTTAAGAAGGTTCTGGTGCCGGTAACCGGCATCCCAGTTGACAGTGAGACAATGCGGTTAGCCTGCCAGCTAGGCAAGAAGGACAAGGCTAAGATATGGGTAGTGTGCGTTATAACCATAAAACGTTCCCTGCCACTGGAGGCAGAAATTGAGCCTGAAATTAGAAAGGCTGAAGAGATACTAGACCAAGCCGAGATTGTAGCTGAAGAAGAGGACTATGAGGCTGAGACCGATGTGCTTCAAGCCCGCGAGGCAGGTCCAGCTATCGTTGATGAGGCGGCGGAGCGGGGGGTTGACCTCATCCTGATGGGCGTCCCCTACAAGCGGCGCTTCGGGCAGTTTAGCTTGGGCACGGTTGTGCCTTATGTGCTAACCAACGCCCCCTGCCGTATTATATTGTATCATGAACGCGGTACTAGTTAGAATTTGCCTATGAATATAGTAATTATGGGCTGTGGCAGGGTGGGGGCTCGGCTAGCCGGGCTCCTAGATATTGAGGGACATAGCGTTACCATCCTCGACACTGACACTTATAGCTTCCGCAGGCTTCCTCCCGAGTTTGCCGGTACAGCACTGGCGGGTGATGGCATGGATGAGGAAGCGCTCAAGAAGGCAAATATAGAGAAAGCCGATGCCTTCATCGCTGTAACCGAGGCGGATAATCACAATATCATGGCAGCTCAAATTGCCAAGCACCTCTTCAATGTGCCCAAGGTAATCTGCCGCATCTATGACCCCCTGCGCCGGGAGCTGTTCAGCTCCATGGGAATAGAAGCCCTCAGCCCGACCACAACCTTTGCCCAAATGCTAAAGGATAAAGTAGAGGGAGTGGAGGAGTAGGTTAAAACATGTATATCATTATCATCGGCGGCGGCAAGGTGGGCTTTTACCTGGCTAAAGCCCTGCTTAATGAAGAGCATGAGATTTTAGTCATAGAAAGGGATGCCAGCAGAACCGAGTTTATCAATAATGAACTGGGCAGTGTTTGCGTCCGCGGCGACGGCTCTGAGGTGACTACCCTGACCGAAGTGGGCACGGGGCGAGCTAATATGTTCATTGCTGTAACCGGCGATGATGACGATAACCTGGTTGCCTGCCAGATAGCCAAGCACAAATTCAATGTGCCCCGGACTATAGCCCGAACTAGCAATCCAAAGAATGAGATTATCTTTAAGAAGCTCGGCATTGATGTTACTGTAAGTAGCACCAACATTATTCTTGAAGACATAGAGGAAGAGGTGCCAACCCACCCCCTGACCCACCTATTAGATATCAGGGAAAGTGGGCTGGAGGTTGTAGAAGTAAAGATCCCGCCCAAGTCACCGACTATAGGCAAAAAGGTAAAGGAGCTTTCGCTACCCCAGGGAAGTATCCTAACGCTAATTATTCGCCAGCAGGGAAAGCCAAAGGTGCCTACCGCTGATACCGTCCTTCAGGCAGAAGACCAGATAATAGCGGTTACCGCCCCTGAAACGGAAGAGGCACTAAGGAATATGCTGAGGGGTCTCTGACCCCCCAGCAAACAGACCACCCCGTTATATTGCTCAAAAAGCCTACGGTTTATAAAAATCTAAACTGGCTTACTTACGACGGCGTGCGGCACTGCGCACGGCGCGATAGGGATACAGAGCCAGGAAAGCCACGGCGAAGGCACCATCAATGATGATACTCATCCCCACCTGCTCAAAGGTAACGAAACCCATCAAAAGTGAGTACACATCGACAGCTACAACCAGAATTGCCCACGCTATGGCAAACTGTACCCAGAGAATGTTCTTTAGTAGGTCCCGCGTTGCCGCGACTATGATAAAGGCTGAGCCCACAACTAAGCAGATGCCAAGTGATGCCAGAAGGTAGGGCACGTATGCGGGTCCCATCTCGTAACCCTGCATGGCACCTAATTGCTGAGGCATAAAGATCATCCCCAGACCCAATAAAATACCTGTCGCCGCCCAAATGATTAACAACACCTTTAGACTCTTTATCATGGTTCACCTCCACTAATAAGATTGGCGCTATTATACCCCAGTCCCCACCCCCTGTCTAGACCTTGTTTTCTAGGGAGACTCTCTCATTTTGAG
>CAYWCO010000039.1:0-9807 GCA_964456815.1 uncultured Dehalococcoidales bacterium
CCTCACCCCAGAAGGGGTCGTCCTGCAAAGCCAGCGAACCCATCCGGACTATCTCGCCATCAGGCAGGACAAGCTCCGTCCCCAGTATCCGCCGGTGGGGCAGTCCAATCCGGTAGCTCAAGGGTGACCAGCCATCGCCTATCATGTTGGCAATGGCAGATACCTGCGAGCCGCCGCCGCCAACAATGATATACATGCCCCTCTTCATCGCCTCTTCCTGGAGTTGGGAGTAGATAACGCCTGTCCCAACCACAGCGTAGAGGTGCTTCTCGTCAATCTCAAAATCGTCCATCCTCTTCATATCGATAAGCAACTCGTCGGCAACATGAGGGTGAGAGCGGGCGCCATACCATCCCGTGCTATAGGGCACATACGGGACTTTATAGCGGTTACAAACCTTGACTATTTTCTGCACCTCTTCTGTGGTGCGGGGCATAATGACACACGACGGCACCTTGGTCATCACCCGCTCATACCCCAGCCCGCACTCATATCCCCCCGGCCCGGCGCGGTAACCTTCGCAAACTACGGGGTCAGCGGAAATATACTCGCTGCCAACGATGGACTCCAGTACCTTATATGCCTCTTGAGATATAGCCATAAACTACCTCCTCTCAAGCACCCAGAAAAATCTACACTTTAATTGATGCCAGGACAAGCTCCGAGATGTCGTATACCTTCAACTTTCCGCCATTCTGGCTAACCGCCCGGCTGAAATTGTCCTTGCACCAGGGGCAGGTGGAGACAATAGCCTCGGCACCTACTTCTTTCACCTCGGTTAACCTCTCCCCCGCCGCCCACAAAGCAAAATCGGGGAAGGCTTCCAGCGTCCCCCGCCCGGCACCACAGCAAAAAGCGTTCTCCCTCATCCTTATCATTTCCACCAGCTCGACGCCGGGGATAGCCTTCAGAATATCCCTTGGCTGCTGGTAGACGCCGTTAGTACCCCGCCTCCGCTCTAATTTCGGGCTCACCATCCCCCATGTTCCCCGTTCCCCTTTCCACGGTGTCCAGGGTTCACTCAAGCGGCTCAAGCTGCAGGAATCATGATAGGTAAGCCGCAAATCAACCCGCTTGGTAAGCTTGAGAGCGCCCTTTTTCATCAGTTCGTCGATAAACTCCACCAGATGCACCACCCTGAACCCCAAATCGGCGGTTGATATACCAAGCATCTTGGGATAATCAACCTTCCACATCCGGTAGCCCTCGGCGCAGCTGAGGAGGAGGGTGGTGGCTCCGCTCTTCCTGACGGCGTCAATATTGCGCTGGGCAAGTTTTTTCGCCTCATCTACCATACCCACCGAATAGAGCACATTGCCGCAGCACCACTCATCGGGCATGAGCATAAACGGAGTGCCTGCGGCATTCAGTATCTTAGCCGTTGCCTGGGCTATCTCAGGGTGAGTGTAGGCAGCGGAACAACCGACAAAGTAAAGCACATCAGCCTTGGGCGAGGGCTTTATCCCCTTGGGGAGCCACTTGTTCCGGTTCTGGTGGGGGACACCGAAGCGGTTATGCTTGGTTATTATATTCTGAGCCACCTTCTTATGCTCGGGCATAGGCCCCTTGCCGTCCTTGACCGCCTTTATTCTCAGCGCCTCAAGGGTAAGCTCTATCTCCAGGTCAAGGTTCCGCTTGCAGCCGACGTCACAGGCGCCACAAAGAGTACAGGCGTAGAGTGTCTTCAAGAGTTCATCCGAGTAATCCAGCCTTCCCTCCATTAGCGCCAGCCCGATCCTCATCTTGCCGTAGGCGCCGTAAGAATCAAACAAGTATCTGGTGGCGCTGGGACACCTGGTGCTGAACCTGACCCCGGGCATATATATGTGGTCTACCCAGTTGCATCCCTTGCATTTGATGCACTTGCTCATGTCATATTCGAAATTTTCTAACTTAGTTACATCCAGATTCACTTTGCCTTTGAGCATCTTTAGCTCCTTAGAAACACAAATTCCCCGGATTCATAATGTTGTTGGGGTCAAAAAGCTTTTTCACCCGCTTTAGCGTTGCCGTATAGCCAGCGGCTTTCTCGTATACCAGTTTAGCCAGCTCCCCGTAAGGACGGGTAAAAAGAGCCCCTTCCTCCAAGAGGATAGGGGCAACATCGTGATATAACTTCCTAACCTTCTCTGCTTCCTGATAATTAGCCGGGTCATAGAAGAAGTTAAATTCCAGGTGGCAGGCACGGTTATGCTCTATGGGCTGGAGATAGCTGCCGATGTCAGCCTGGGGATAATCATGCCTGGCGGCTATCTCTTCCACCTTATCAATGAATTTTGAAGCCAGGACCGGCTTGGTGATGAAGAAAAGGCTCTGGCAACCGCCCTTGTAGCGGTTCTTCCAATAGGCCGCTTTACCGGGCCAAGGCTGGCGAAGCAGGGGTAAGAACTTCTTGCCTGAGCCGGATAAGGCGGGGAGACTATCAG
This sequence comes from uncultured Dehalococcoidales bacterium, assembly GCA_964456815.1. Taxonomy (GTDB): domain Bacteria; phylum Chloroflexota; class Dehalococcoidia; order Dehalococcoidales; family BS750m-G39; genus CAVTZP01. The sequence goes on from CAYWCO010000039.1 coordinate 2,427, forward strand.
CCAGAGAAATTTCAGGGAATTCACCCTTTATAACCTTATATAGCGTCTCCTCTTCATAGTGGAGCTTTTCCTCCGGGCGTCTCTGCATTCCGCTCATTACCAGGATGAGAGTCCACGGCGGTAATGATGCCCGCAACCTTTCAAAGTCGCGGGGTAAATCCTGGGCAACTATAGCCGCCAGATTAGTATTATTTAAGAGAAGGCACTCCTGATTAATTCTAAGCCTCAGCATGCGATACAGGAACTCAAGAGCGTAGTTGAGGTCAGAGACGGGGGCAAAAAGAACCTTGTCTTTCTTGGGCAGGTATTCAATCTTCAGGTTTGCCCAGGTTACCACCCCCATCGTCCCCTGAGCACCCTGGAGGAAGCGGTAGAAATCCAGCCCCGGTCCCGAGGGATTAGCCCCCTTAGAAGGTGAATCAGGATAACCGGTGACGCTAGCAGAGCCAGTCCTGAAGAGCTCCCCGGTTGGCCACACCACCTCCATCCCCTGAAGCGGTTCCCCGTAATCATAGACGGTATTGGTCGGCACTTCCCTTTCCAGCCAGTCAGTAACCACAGAACGCTGGGGGTGAGGTAGCAGCGGCATTATAATTCTAAAGCCCTTCTTTTCAAGTGCCCTGGTAAGCTGCTCCCAGCTAACGCCAGCTTCAATCCTCACCCTTTTGTTCAGCTCATCAACCTCCAGAATCTGGTTCATACCACTCAAGTCCAGGACAATGCCGCCCTGCTTGGGAATGGTTGCCCCATAAAAATGTACTCCGGAACTAGCCGGCACCACCGGGATTAGATGCTCATTGGCAAACTGGACGACCTTTTGAACCTGCCGGGCATCCTTTGGCTTTACCACATAATTAGGCACCCCCTCAGGCTCAAGGCTAAGGTCCTTAGAATATGTGCCCAAGACCTCAGGGGCGTCGGAAAAACGCTCAGGCCCTACTGTCTTCAAGAGCTTCTGTTTTACACTCACATTACTACCCTCCACTTACTTCTACGCTTAATACCAGAGAAGGTCATAGGGGCAAAGGGCATCTTTGCGAAGCGAGTTACTCAATAGGGTTCACAGCCTTCAATGCATAGCCATGTTCGCCTGCTAGTATATCATATCCCAAAATGGCATTCAAGAAATGCCATTCAAGGCGGCTTCAGCCCTTGACCGCAACCCCTTGACCGAAACCAGGTTATGCTTTATACTATGCCCATTCTGCCTAGGTGTATTTGAATTGGAAATGCAGCTGGGAGCACTATTATTAGTTGTTTGTGCCTTTTGGCTGGGTGCTTGTCCCTTCTCGTTATGGATTGGGCGGTGGCTGCTGGGTAAAGACATCAGAGATTATGGGGACGGTAATCCCGGCGCAGCTAACGTCTTCCGAGCCGGTGGCCGCAAGGCATTTTGCCTAGCAGCAATTCTGGACACAACAAAGGGCGTACCTTTCGTAATCTTAGCGCATTCATTCTTTGGCTTTCCCGACCCGATAGTCTTGACAGTAGGACTGAGTGCCATATTGGGGCATGCCTTCTCCCCGATACTCCGATTTAAAGGTGGTAAGGCGATAGGTGTTACCCTTGGCGTCCTCTTTGCCCTACCCCAACCCTCCATGCTAGTTGCCTTTATGAGCTTTATGCTCTTAGGCTTCCTGTTGATAGAAATTGATGCCTGGATAGTGATGCTCGGTGCCGGAGGCTCGCTGGCTTACCTGGTAGCTGCCGAGGGGAACTCGTGGGAATCACTATTCATGCTCTGCGTGCTAGCAGTATTGGCGATAAAACACTTTGCCGACCTAAAGACCATCCCCAGATTTAAGGGAAGGCTTGTTCGCTGGCTACTCCCGGTAAAACGCCAAATCTAGGCAGGAATAAAGTATGCTATATCAGGCAATAATAGCTGTTGGCTTAATTAGCTTCATGCTCAACCTTATCCTGAATCTGAGGAGCCTCAAGACCCCACCCCCTGAGAGTGAGATACCGTGGGAAACGCCCCTTATCTCCGTTCTCATCCCGGCAAGGGATGAAGAAGCAAACATTAAGGCGTGCCTTGAGTCTCTGCAAAAACAGGACTACCCCAATTTTGAGGTTCTAGTACTGGATGATAACTCCTCGGATAGCACGGCTAATACCGTTAAGCAAATAGCCGCCACCGATAACCGTATCCAGCTCTTTCAAGGCAAGGCGCTCCCCAAAGGCTGGGCGGGCAAACCATACGCCTGCTACCAGCTGGCTAAGAAGGCTAAGGGTTCCTGGTTACTTTTCACCGACGCCGATACCACACACGCACCTCACGCCCTGCGCAGTGCGCTTGCCCTGGCTATCAAGCACAACTCCTCTCTGCTCTCAGGATTCCCCCGCCAGCTCACCACCTCGTTGCCCCAAAAGATAACAATCCCGGTGCTGTACTTTGTCATCATGAGCTGGTTTCCACTATGGTGGCTTCAGCGCTCCGGTCACCCCCGGCCGTCACTGGCTATTGGGCAATTCCTTCTCTTCCCCGCAGAGAAATACTGGGGGTTTGGCGGACACAAGGCAGTAAAAGCGAAGATACTGGAAGATGTCTGGCTGGGTGTTGAGGTAAACCGGCACGGTGGACGGCATATAGCCGTTGACCTATCCCCGATAGTCTCATGCCATATGTACCAGGGCATGGGGGCGATATGGGAGGGGGTTACCAAGTGGATATATTCGGTGGCAGCGCTGTCCAAATTAGCACTGGCTGGGCTGCTCATAGCCGGCTATGCTTTCTTTCTTGCCCCCTTCTACTGGCTCTGGAACGAACTCTTTATCGTGGCTACTCCCAGCGATTGGCGGCTTATTATCATCTTCCAGGTTGGTACGGTATTTGCTATGCGCTGGCTGGTTGATAAGCACTTCAAGGAATCGATTATCTCAACCATCACGCACCCGCTTGGATTCGCATTCCTTATTATAACCGGTCTCTACGCTGGCTCGCGCCAGGCGGTTGGCGCCGGTGTTCAATGGAAGGAACGCCTCTATAGCAAAGAATCAAGTGTCACCTAGAGACCACAAGTCACAAATCACCTCCCTCAGGCCGATTACATACTCCATTGACCTCAAATCCTATGTCAAGGTTGTCTAATTGCCTGATATATTTTAAACTATCATCACTCAAATGAAAAAAAGTAGCCTATCGCCCACCGCCATTACCGATAATCTGGGGACGCGCCTTATTGGGCAGAGGGTTATTTACTACCCCAGCCTGACTTCAACCAATGATGTCGCCAAACAAAAAGCCCAACAGGGGGCAGTAGAGGGGACGATTATCGTTGCCGGGGAGCAAACCGCAGGCAGGGGGCGAATGAAGCGGGGCTGGCTATCACCCAGGGGGAGCATCGCCCTGTCCGTCATTCTCTATCCTGAGCTCGCTTACCTACCTTCCCTTATTATGGTGGCATCCCTAGGCGTAGCCCACTGTCTTGAGAAGGTCGCCGGCCTGAAACCGCAGATTAAGTGGCCCAACGATGTCCTTATTAGTGAAAAGAAGGTGTGCGGGATTCTAATTGAAAGTGAGGTAAAGGGCAAGCGGGCGGACTACGCCATTATCGGCATAGGGATAAACGCCAACATTAAACCTTCTGACTTTCCCGAAATCCCGCCCACTGCCACCAGCCTTTCCCACGAGCTGGGGAGGGATACACCCCAGCTAGATATGATACGCTGCCTCCTAGCCGAAATAGAAAGATTATACCTGGCTCTGCCCTCAGGGGATGCCGTTTACCAGGAATGGCGGGATAATCTGGTGACACTGGGCAAAAAGGTCCAGGTAAGGACAGGGGAAACCACCCAAGAAGGCATAGCCGAGTCAGTAGCCAGCGACGGCAGCCTGCTGCTCCGCCAGTCCGATGGCAGCCTGACCAAGATTGTCGCCGGAGACGTTACCCTGCGTGGCTAATCCCTCTTAGCTACTTGGTCTTCCTTCCCCTTATTCGTTTTGCGCCAGCACTCCCACCCATGAACATGCTGATAAGGTCAATAGGTATGGGAAAGATTACGGTGCTATTTTTCTCTGAAGCTACCTCGGTCAGCGTTTGCAGGTAGCGAAGCTGCAGCGTGGTTGGTTCCCTGGCGATAATAGCACCGGCTTGAGCCAGCTTCGCTGAGGCTTGAAACTCACCGTCAGCATGGATAATCTTGGCTCGCCTCTCTCTTTCTGCCTCAGCCTGAGCCGCCATAGAGCGCCTCATCGTTTCCGGGAGCTCTACCTGCTTAATCTCAACGGTGCTGACCTTCACCCCCCACGGGTCGGTCTGCTCATCAATTATTTTTTGTAGCATCTGATTAAGCTTATCCCTCTGTGTCAGCAGTTCATCAAGCTCAGATTGCCCCAATATATTTCGCAGTGTCGTCTGGGATATCAGCGAGGTAGCCCTCATGTAGTCCAAGACCTTAACCACCGCCGCCTCAGAGTCAACCACCCTGAAATAGACCACGGCATCTACGCCAACAGTAACATTGTCCTTGGTGATTACCTCCTGTCGCGGGACATCCATGGTCACCACGCGGAGGTCTATCTTAACCATGCCGTCAACAAAGGGGATGATTAAAAACAGCCCCGGCCCCTTGGCGCCGACCAGCCGCCCCAGGCGGAAAATAACCCCTCGCTCGTATTCCTTAACAATCTTAACTGTCATCGGAATAAGTATGACCACGGCTAAAGCAATTACCCCTATTACAATCGGGTTCATTTGTTTACCTCCTTTTTCCTTTCTTTGTTACATACAATTTTAAGCCTTCAACCTTGGTTATAATCACCTCCTCCCCGGGTTTTAGCCGACCCCTCTTTGATACCGCCGTCCAGCGTTCACCCTTGAATAGAACCATGCCCTCGGGGTCTAGAGCTACCTGAACAATGGCAGTCTTTCCTACAAGCTCTTCTCTGCCAGTATATGCCTGGCGGCGGTGGGCTCGGATTACCCGATTAACAACAAAACCGAAGAAAGCGGCAACCAGGATAACAACTGTGGCAATGAGCCATGGACTTATTTGAAACAAGGCTCCACCTCCCGGAAACAAAATTAACGAACCGAGGACTAAAGCAACTATACCCCCGGTGGTAAATAAGCCAAAGGTAGTGGTAAGCACCTCACCAATAAATAGACCGAAGGCAAGAAGGATGAGTAATATTCCCCCCCACCTGGCTTCAAGGACATTCAAGGCATAGAAGGCAAGAAGCAGGCTGATAGCGCCCGTAATCCCGGGAAAGAACATCCCGGGGTTGTAAATCTCGGCAATTATGCCTATAGTGCCGATGGTAAGCAGAATATAGGCAATGTTAGGGTTGCTGATAGCATGCAAAAAGCGCTCGGAAAAGCTCATCTCCCGTCTCGCCAGCTCGTAGCCTGTGGTGTCTATGGTAACCTCCCTGCCACCAGCCAGGGTAACCTCCCAGCCATCTATCTGGGAGATAAGGCTATCTAAACTATCAGCCCTGAGGTCAATGATGTTGGAATCTAGTGCCTCATCATCCCTGAAGGACTTGCTTTCGGTTACCGCCAGCTTGGCTTCATCAACATTACGCCCGCGCTCCTGGGCAATGGTCTCCATCCACTTGGCGGAGAACTCGGTTATCTTCTGCATCTGCTCCTCCGGTATCTCCTCCCCGCCACCGGCTACCGGATGGGCAGCGCCGATGGTAGTGCCCGGCGTCATGGCGGCGATATGAGCCGAGAGGGTAATAAAGGTCCCCGCCGAAGCCGCCCAGGCACCCTTGGGAGAAACATAAACAACCACCGGCACGTCAGCATTCATAATACTCTTGACTATGGTCTCGGTTGAGTCCAGCAGCCCTCCCGGCGTATCCAGCTCAATGATACAGGCGGCGGCATTCTCATCCTCAGCCTGGCTAATACCCCGGTCAATATAATCGGCAACCACGGGGACAATAATACCCTCAACGTGCAGTACCCGGACTGGCTGGCTGCTGGCACTGACCGCCACTGATAACAAGACCCCAGCCAGCAAGGCAACAAAGAAAGCAAGGCGCAAGGCTTTAAATAATTTCTTACCCATGTCAGTATCGGTAAATTAAATTGTATATTGATTGTAACCGCATTGCAACTAAGCAGCGCAGTTGAATAGCCAGGCAGAGTAGTGTTAAAATCTACCCACTATTACTAACATGAAAAACCAAAGGTGCAAAGGAACCAGAGACCTGTCCCCGGAGGAAATGGCTACCTTCCGCCTCATTGAGGGCGTATTCAGGGACTGCTGCCTCAAGTGGGGATACAAAGAGGTGAGGACACCAACCCTTGAGTATCTACACCTCTTCACCTCCACCGGCACCCTCACCCCGAGCCGCCTAGGCAAGGTATACTCCTTCCTTGACTGGGACGGCTGGAGCGGGGAAAGGGTGGTGTTAAGACCTGACGGCACCATCCCCATCGCCCGGCTTTACATTGATAGTATGGAAGGAAAGAAACCAGCCCGCCTCTTTTACGTTGCCAACATCTTTATCTTTGAGGAGACGGGCAAGGAGACCAGAGAAAGATGGCAGCTTGGGGCGGAACTTATCGGGGTCAGCTCCCCCACGGCTGATGCGGAACTGGTAATACTGGCGCTTGAGGTCCTGAAACGGCTGGGGCTTGAAGGCATTGAGCTGAGGCTATCCCACTCCGGCTTAATCAGGGCGCTACTGGCAGAGCTGGGGCTAAGCCCTGAGGAGCGGACAAAGATATTTGACCGAATTCTGGACGGCGATGCCGGAGCGCTGGCTAAGGTAAAGCTGGAGAGACCGGAGGTAGGGAAGATTTTATCCCTGCTTGACCTCAAGGGGAAACCGTCCCGGTTGCAGTTTACCTCGGACTTGCCCGAGCTTAAACCGGCTATTGATGACTTCGTAAATATTGCCAAGCTTCTTGAGACCCTTGGCTGTGACTACCAGATTGACATCGCCTCGGGAAGGGGCTTTGAATACTATACCGGCATTATCTTTCAGATTTTCCAGAACGGGGAGAAGCTCGGCGGCGGCGGCAGATATGACGCCCTTATTCCGCTAATGGGGGGCAAGGATACCCCCGCCTCCGGTTTTGCCCTCTACCTTGACCACCTGATGAAGCTGGTAAAGCCCGAAGCCCTGGCTAAACATAGACCACAGAGAATTCTAATCCGGGCTGAGCCGGAGGTGGTAAAGGACGGCTTTAGCGCTGCCAGCCATCTCCGTGAAGCCGGCTATATGGCTGAGCTTGAGCTTGGTGGGCAGAAGGAGGCTGATTTTGACTGGAGGCTTGATGTTAAAAACAAGCCGCCCCTATTTACCCTGACTGACCAGGCTAAGCACCAGAAATTTGAGGCAAAAACCGCCGACGAGGTCTTAGCAATATTAAAGAAGAACAAGGATGCATGAGGGGTTAAGCCCTACCCACCCTTTTAT
>CAYWCO010000040.1:0-9712 GCA_964456815.1 uncultured Dehalococcoidales bacterium
CCCTTAGGGGCTTTTCACCCCATAAAAACTTTGTTTTTGCAGAGGCCCTTCTATTTGCCCTTTCTTTCTTCTCCTTATGGAGAGGGATAAAAAGAGGGCTAACCTAGTGGGGTGTCTAAGAGGGGCGAAAGCCCCTCTTTTAAAATCTCTTCCCCCTCTCCTTTGAAGGAGAGGGGGATTAAGGGGGTGAGGTAGAATAAATAGCCCCTTTGACGGCTAAGGTTTAGACGACTAAAATAGCACTAACTAGCGCTAAGGAGAATGAAATGAAGCAAATTTGGGCACCGTGGCGGATAAAGTATATCCAGACGGGGAGGGTGGAGGGATGCTTCCTGTGTGAAAAGTCCAGGCAGGATAGCGACGCCCAGAACTACATCCTGCACCGCGGTAAAAAGAACTTCGTTATTTTGAATAGCTATCCCTATAACCCGGGCCACCTGATGGTAACCCCCTACCGCCATGTCGCTACCCTGGAGGGGCTAACCAAAGAAGAGCTCCTTGAGCACTTTGAGATAGTCAGCCTGAGCCTGAAGGTTTTAAGGGGGGCATTCAACCCCGCTGGCTTTAATATCGGTATCAATATGGGGAAGGTAGCCGGGGCTGGGCTTGAGGGGCATATTCATACCCATGTTGTGCCGCGGTGGCAGGGGGATACCAACTTTATGCCGGTACTATCGGACGTGAGGGTACTGCCTGAAGCCCTGGCTGAGACCTATGAGAAGCTAAAGGGCAAATTCTAGGTTACTCTTTGCCCCTCTCCGCCTCTATCTGCTGTCTCCTTTTTTCGAATTCCTCCTGGCTGAGGGGTTCGCAGGACTCAAGCCTGTTATTTGCTATCTTTATTAAGAAGGTCTCCTTGCATTTCCAGCAGCGGTATGGGCCCTCAAAGACTAGCTGAGTCAGGGACATGCTGCTCTCGGTCCCGCATTTAGGGCATTTTATTGTCATCATGATACCAACACCTCAAAGGATGAATAGCTGGTGCCCCCAAGCGAATTCGAATCGCTGTTTACGGCTTGAAAGGCCGCTGTCCTAGGCCTCTAGACGATGGGGGCGCACCTTTTAGAGTATAGCAGAGACCAACTTGGCCGACAACATCGGGGACAAACTTAGCCCGCTGTGTGCTACAATATTACAAAGTGAACAAGATAACCGCCGACAGGAAAGCCTGGCTGAAGAAGAGGCTTATTCCCGTTCTGGCCTTGCTTCTTGTCCTGGCTATTAGCGTAGCCCTCTTTTTCTTCGGGCGTAATCCGGAGCTGATTGCCGAGCTTAAAGGTTACGGCTATTTTGGCGCCTTTTTGGTTAGCCTCATTGGGAATGCCTCCATTCTCCTCCCCGGCATAGTCCTTCCCTTGCTCACTGGCTTGGGTGTCGTTTTTTACCCCGTCAGCGGGATAGCCGGCCTGGTTATGGTGGGGCTGGCTGGCGGGGTTGGGGCGGCTATCGGCGAGCTTGTCGGCTATATGGTCGGCTACAGCGGGCGCGGCATTGTTGAGAATAAAAAGCTGTACTGGCGGCTGGTCGGCTGGGTGAGGAAGTGGGGGGCTTTAGCCATCTTTATCTTTGCCTTGCTGCCCCTGTTTTTTGACCTGGTTGGTCTGGCTGCCGGCGTCCTTCGCTTCCCCTTGTGGAAGTTTGTTCTTGTCTGCTGGGCGGGCAGGACCATATTATATGTCGTTTTTATAGCGCTGGCTGCCCTGGGCTGGAATGTGGTTCTACCCTACCTTGGTTGATGGGCTCTTAATTTTTATCAGCAGCAGTGAACCAGCGACAAAGTAGATAAAGCAAGCCCCCAGCATCACCTGGTAGCCAAGTCCATGGCTGTAGATATTAAGCGGGTCTATAGCCAGCCCGATGAGGCGTGCCAGGGCGGCACCGCCGGCGGTAGCCAGATTGGTCAGTCCCAGGTATCTTGCCTCCTCACCCTTAGGCACCAGGTCGGTGGCTAGAGCCCAGTTGCTGCTCATAAAAGCCCCGCAGGAGATTCCGAGAAGGGCGCCGCAGAACATTATAGCGCCGTAGCTGTGGGCGAAGAATAACAGCAGGATGCCCAGGGCGCCGAGCAGTCCCGAGGAGACGACCACCGGTCGGCGCCCTATCCTGTCCGACAAACGCCCGGCGGGATAGACCACAACCACCATGCAGATGCCAACCACTATCAGCAGGTCGGCGGTTACTGCTGCCGGATTGGCTATCCCGGCAACATCCATCAGAAAATATAGGGCGAATGTCTGCAGGGTAGCCATTGCCATGAAGATAAGGAGGCGGGATACGAGAAAGGTTACAAAACCGGGGCTTGCCTTAAGGTCAATCTTGAAGCTGCTATACAGGGTGGGTAGCAGGGGAAATTGGGGGCCGCCACCCCCTGGTCGCTCCTTGACCGTGAGCACGGTGAAAAGCATGGTGCCGAGGAGGACAACCCCCAGCACTGCCAGGGAAAGCCACAGCCAGGGGCTTCCCTCCCCGCCGAAGTAGCGACCCATAAAGTAGGCTATCAGTCGCACCACGGCAAATCCCCCCGCTACCTCCATGAGGCTCTTCACCCCGGAGGCTACCCCCCTCTTCTCCCCGGGTACCAGGTCGGGGATAAACGCCTGGAACGGGCCTTGCGCTATGTTGCAGCTAATCTGGAAGAGGCAATAGACGACGAGAATGGCAATAAAACTCTGGTAGAGCCCTATGCCGGGGAGCAATAATATAGCCAGCGCCGTGCCTATTAAGATATATGGTCGGCGGCGTCCCCAGCTGAAGCCGGAGCGGTCGCTGATGGCTCCGGCGATGGGCTGGACTATCATGGCCAGGACTAAGCCGGCGAAGGTGAGCAGCCCGAGGTAGGTGTTCTTTTGTGGTTCGGCAACAAAGTCCAGCAGCCGTAGCGGCAGAATAATGGTGTGCAGGCTGTTCCACAGGGCAGATAGGGCAAGACCAAAGACGGTAATCTTGACGTAATCTACGGGGCGGAAGGTGCTGTTTTTGCTCACTATCTTTCCACTCCGGTCAAAGCATAACAGAGCTAGGCTGAAGAGGCAATTTTTTTGTCCTACACTTATAGGTGTGGTATAATCTTGACGACTATTTACCAGAAGGGGGGAATATGCCAGAAATTCCATTGATTTTTTGGGTTGTGCCCGGGGCGGGGATAGTGGCGGTACTCTTTGCCATATGGCTGGCGAGAAATGTTCTGAAGCGCTCCCCGGGGACACGAAAGATGGAAGAAATCGGGGGCATGATTTTTGAGGGGGCGTGGGCTTTCTTGAAGCGCCAGTACAGCACCATCGGCTGGCTATCAATCGTAGTGGCCGTCGCCGTTGGTGCTCTGGTCGGTCTGCTTGGTGGGCACAGGGGGATAGAGGGGATTACCGCCTTCGGTATCGGCTGGAGGACCGGTATTGCCTTTATGGCTGGAGCGGTGTGCTCCGCCGTCTCCGGCTTTATCGGTATGATTATTGCCGTCAAGGCCAATGCCCGCTGTGCCAGTGCCGCTCAGCGTAGTCTGAAGGAGGCGGTGGATGTTGCCCTGCGTGGCGGCGCCGTCCCCGGCTTTCTCATCGTGGCTCTATCCCTGCTTGGGGTAACCGCCATCTACTTTGCTTATGGTGGGGCAAGTACGCCTGATATTGCCCCCCACCTTATTGTTGGCTTCGGCTTTGGCGCCAGCTTCGTCGCCCTCTTTGCTCAGCTCGGCGGTGGTATCTACACCAAAGCCGCTGATATGGGGGCTGACCTGGTGGGTAAGGTTGAAGCCGGTATACCCGAGGACGACCCCCGTAATGCCGCCGTTATCGCCGACTTGGTTGGGGATAATGTTGGCGACTGCGCCGGGCGTGGCGCCGACCTCTTTGAGTCCACTGCCGCTGAGAACATCGGGGCGATGATACTGGGCATTGTCCTCTATGCCATTACCGGCAATGTTGCCTGGATTTTATTTCCCTTAGTTGTCCGCGCCTTCGGCATTATTGCTAGCATGGTGGGTATTCTCTGCGTGCGCATTCGCGGCGATGAGAACCCGATGAATGCCCTCAACCGTGGCTTTTATGTTGCCATTGGCCTGTCCATTATCGGCATGTTCTTTACCGTATCCCATATGCTGGACAGCTACTGGCTCTTCGGTGCCGGGGTGGTGGGAATACTTACCAGTGTGGTGGTGGTCTTTATCACCCAGTATTACACCGAAGCCAGGTTCAGACCGGTGAGGTCAATTGCTGAGGCATCCAAGACCGGCCCGGCGACCAACATCGTCACCGGCACTGCCGTCGGCTTTGAGACCACACTGGCTACGGCCGTGGTCATTGGTCTGGCGCTACTTCTTTCCTACTGGATGGGGACAATGACCGGACTGCCCGGTGCCGGTGCCTTCGGCACGGCGGTGGCGACCATGGGCATGTTGATGACCTGCCCCTTTATTCTTTCCGAGGATACCTTCGGGCCGATAACCGATAATGCCAACGGTATTAACGAGATGGCCGGGGCGGGCAAAAAGGTGCGCCGCATTACGGACCGCCTTGACGCCGTGGGCAATACCACCAAGGCGCTGACCAAGGGCTACGCCATGGTCTCGGCGGGTCTGGCCGCCTTCCTACTATTTCAGGCCTATCTTGATAGGGTTGCCTTCCTTCGCGGTGTGGATACCTTCAACAACGTGAACCTCGCCCGGGTGGAGGTCTTTGTCGGCGCCCTTCTGGCGGTGATGCTCGTCTTTCTCTTTAGCTCCCTGGCACTACGGGCGGTGAGCAACACGGCAAGCAAAATCATTGAAGAGGTGCGCCGCCAGTTCCGCGAGTTCCCCGGAATTCTTACCGGTAAAACCAGGCCCGATTATGCCCGGGCGGTTGATATTACCGCCAGGGCTTCGCTGCGGGGGATGATTCTCCCCGGCTTATTGCCGGTGGTTGCCCCGGTAGTTATTGGTGTTATCTTCAGACCCTTTCCCGCCTATGACTCAGCCATGGTGGTGGCTGCCTTACTCATGGTGGGCACCATCGCCGGTATTATGATGGCGTCGTTTATGAACAACGGCGGCGGCGCCTGGGATAACGCCAAGAAGTTTATCGAGGACGGTCAGCTCAAGGACGACAAGGGTAAGGTAATCGGCAAGGGCTCTTTTACTCACGCCGCGGCTGTGGTTGGCGATACCGTGGGCGACCCGTTTAAGGATACCGCGGGACCTTCGCTACACGTCCTGGTCAAGCTGTTGAGCACCATAACCCTGGTGATGTGCCCCTTATTTATCTAGGGATAAATAGCTAAGGCTTCAAGCCCGGTAGTTTCGGGCAGGCCGAGCATGAGGTTCATGTTCTGGACGGCTTGCCCGCTTGCCCCCTTAACCAGGTTATCAATGCAGCTGATAACGATGAGCCTACCCGTCCGCTGGTCAATGGTGGGGTAGACCAGGCAGAGGTTGTTGCCCAGGGTATGCTTGGTGTGGGGTGGGGAGCTGGCTACCCGGACGAAGGGCTCGTCCTTGTAGAAGTCCAGATATAGCTCTTTTAGCTCCTTTTCCTTTTTGCCCGAGGCTAGATTGGCATAGCAGGTAGTTAATATCCCCCTGGTCATGGGCACAAGGTGGGGGACAAAGCTTACCGCAAGCGACTTTTCCGGGGAAAGCAGCCCTAGCTCCTGGACGATTTCAGGCAGGTGCCTGTGTCCTTCTAAGGCATAGGCGGAGGTATCTTCATTAGCTTCGGGGAAGTGCGTCTGCAGGCTTGATGTTCTGCCGGCACCGGAGACGCCGGACTTGCTATCAATAATAATATCGGGCTCAATGAGCTTTGCCTTTACCGCCGGGGCTAAAGCCAGTATTGCCCCCGTGGGGTAGCAGCCGGGGTTAGCCACCAGCTTTGCCGAGGTAATTTTAGACCGGTATAGCTCGGGAAGCCCGTAGACCGCCTCTCCCAGCAGTCTGGGGGCGGGGTGGGAAAAACCGTACCAGTTCTGGTATTCTGAAGCATCCTTCAGCCTGAAATCGGCGCTGATATCCACCACCTTAATCCCCTTACCGAGCAGGGGTATGACCTCCTTAGCGCTTTCCTTGTGGGGCATGGCGGAAAAGACAAATTCCACGTCCCCCAGCTTGGCGTCGATGGTCAGCCCCAGACCAGCCAGGTGGGGGAAGACCTCGCCCAGTTTTTGCCCGGCAGCGCTCCGCCCGGTAACCGAGGTGAGCTTTACCTCCGGGTGCTGATAGAGCAACCTTGCCAGCTCAGCACCGGTATAGCCGGTAACATTGATAATGCCTACTTTCATTTACCCTTTCCCTCAAAGATACCTTCCAGAGCCGCCAGCCGCTTCTTGGTGCCGATGACAATCAGCCGGTCTCCATCCTCAATAGTCTCTTTCCCGGGCGGGTTTGTCATAAGTTTGCCGCTTTTCTTCCGCATTGCCAGGACAGTGATTCCAACCCGGCTTCGAACCTGCCCCATGGTCTGACCAACCAGCGGGGAGCCGCTAGCCACATCCACGTTTTCCAGCTGTAACTCGCCACCGGGATGGTAGGTTACGGTATCAATAAAGTCAACCACCGCCGGGCGCAGGGCTAGCATCGCCATGCGGCGACCGCCAATGATATGGGGGGATATGACGCGGTCGGCGCCAGCCCTCTTCAGCTTGACCTCAGCCTCCTCGCTGCTACTGCGGGATTCAATAAATAAATCCGGCTGAAGCCCCCGGGCGGAGAGGGTGATGAAGGTGTTATTGGCATCGCTCCCAAGCGCCGCTACCAGCCCCTTGGCACGCTCAATACCGGCTTCCTTTAGCACCTCATCACTGGTGGCATCAGCGAGTAGATAAGGGTAGCCATCCTTCTCCGCCTTAGCCGTGCGCTCATCATTATTTTCAATGATGATAAAGGATGCCCCTTCCTCGCTAAAGGTGCGAGCTATCTCCTGCCCCACCCTCCCGTAACCGCAGAGAATAAAATGTCCCTTCAGCTTGGCAATCTTAGCTTTCATTCTTCGCCTCCCCATGGTGATGCCAAATTGTCCCTCCAGTATATACTGCACCATCGCCGTTAGGGTGTACAGTGCCCCGCCAACGCCACCGATAATTATGAAGATACTGAAGATTTTCCCCGCCTCACTGAGGGGGTGAACCTCGGCAAAGCCCACGGTGGTTATGGTAATTATGGTCATATAGAGGGCGTCAATAAATGTCCACCCCTCGATGACCCTATAGCCAATGACACCGATGGCTACAATAGCAACAAGGATGCATATACCCCAGAGCAATCTTCGCATTGGCTTTATATTCGCAGACATATTGTAACATAAACTAGGCTATGCTGAATATAAGCCGAATTTCTTGCTAGAGACGGCAAATATATGCTATTATTAAATTTCACAGGAGTAATCAGATGCCAAAGATTTATCTAATTGACGTAACCAATCGGGACGGGGTACAAACCGCCAAGCTTGGTCTTTCCAAGCTGGAAAAGACGATGATGAATATTTACCTGAATGAGATGGGGGTATTTCAGTCCGAGTTTGGCTTCCCCACCACCAAGCACGAGTCCCATTATCTGGAGGCTAATCTTGAGCTGGTGGAGATGGGGATGCTCCAGCCTATCCGTCTTGAGGGGTGGATAAGAGCCATCACCAGCGATGTTGAGACCGCCTTTAGGCTGGTACCAAAAATCCGCCATCTGAACCTTTCAATATCAACATCGGACCAGATGATTAATGGCAAGTTCAAGGGGAAAATGACCAGGGACGATGTTATCAAAGAGATGACTGAGGCGGTTGACGCCGCTTGGAAGCTCGGCGCTGAGAGTGTCGGGGTCAATGCTGAGGATGCATCAAGGACGGACTTGGACTATCTCATCAAGTTCGGGCTTGCCGCCAAGGAGCATAAGGCGGATAGGTTCAGGTACTGTGATACCCTTGGTTATGATAACCCACTAACTATCTATGATACCTGTAAGGCGCTGGCGGAGAATGTTGGCCTGCCTATTGAACAGCACTGCCATGGCGACCTGGGGATGGCGGTGGCTAATTCCATAGCCGGAGCCGAAGGAGCTATAGATGGTGGGCAGGATGCTTATATCAATACCACCATAAACGGCATCGGGGAAAGGGCAGGGAATGCCGACCTGGTGGCGGTTATCCTGGCGGCAACTAAATCAAAGGGTTTCGCCGAGAAATATCCGCTGGGGGGTAAGATTAAATTATCCAGGGCATATAAGATAGCCAACTTTGCCAGCTATGCTTTCAAGGTGCCCATCCCAATTAACCAGCCCGGGGTTGGGGCTAATGCCTTTGCTCATGCCTCGGGCATCCATGCCGATGGCGTATTAAAGGACCCGGAAAACTACGAGCTATATAGCTATAGGGAGCTGGGCAGGGGTGACCCGAAGCAGGTGGAAACGGGGAGGGAAATCTGTACCAGCGAGTATAGCGGGGTATCCGGCTTCAGCCATGTTATGGGTAAGATGAAGGAGCCGATATCGTTCAAGGATAAGAAAGAGGCAAGCGAGCTTCTGGAGCTGGTAAGATACGCCAATGTCGAGGCGCAAAAGCCTCTGGTTGAAGATGAGCTGCTCTTTATCGCCAACTATCCCAAGATTGCCAGAAAGCTCCTGACCCTTACCCCTCTGGGATAGCTGCACATTGGATATGATGACCTTGAAGCCTATCGGCGTGGTTAGAAATAAGGTCAAGCAACCAATAAGGCATGGCTGGGGAGAAATCGTTTCTGAAATCGTAGTTAATAGCGATTTGACTGAGGCCCTGGACAGTCTGGACGAGTTCTCTCATCTTATAGTGCTCTACTGGATGCACCAGCTTCCTGCCGGTAGGCAGCTCCCGCATAAGGTCCATCCTATGGGTAAGTCGGAGCTTCCGCTTGTCGGCCGTTTTGCCACGCGCTCACCGAGCCGCCCCAACCCGGTGGGGCAGTCTACGGTCAAGCTTCTTGAGCGCAAAGCCAACGTACTTAAGGTTAAGGGGCTTGATGCCATTGATGGCACGCCGGTGATTGATATAAAGCCCTATCTGCCGGGATATGATTCAGCCGCTGATGCGAAAGTGCCTTTATGGATAACCAACCAGTAGGTAAAAAATTACTAGATATTTACCACCGACTCTTGGCTCACTATGACCCCCAGCACTGGTGGCCGGCGGAGGAGCCATTTGAGGTGATAGTCGGTGCCATACTCACCCAGTCAGCCGCCTGGGGCAATGTGGAAAAGGCTATCGCCAATCTGCGGGCGGCCAATGCCCTGTCGCCAAAGGCGCTCCGCCAGCTCTCCACCCCCAAGCTTGCTAAGCTGGTTCACCCCTGCGGTTACTATAATGCCAAGGCGTTAAAGCTAAAGTCCTTTGCCTACTGGCTGGGTAATCACCACCGCGATGAGCTTGAGCGGTTATTTGCCAGCGATGTTGGTGAGCTGCGCCAGCAGCTCCTCTCTATTCAGGGCATCGGGCAGGAGACCGCCGATTCAATAATACTTTATGCCGCGGGTAAGCCAATCTTCGTTGTTGATGCTTATACCCGCCGTATTATCAGCCGCATTGGTCTGGCGCCGGCTAAAAATAGCTATGCCGACTATCAGGCCCTGTTTATGGAGAACCTGCCCCCCGATGCCGCCCTATTTAATGAATACCACGCCCTCATGGTCTGCCTGGGTAAGAAGGTCTGCCGCCCCCAGCCCCTCTGTCCCCAGTGTTGCTTGAGTGAGCTCTGCCGCTTCGCTCCCCCCTCCTAACAAGTGTCTTAC
>CAYWCO010000041.1:0-9477 GCA_964456815.1 uncultured Dehalococcoidales bacterium
CACGGGAAAATTTAGCTTTCGGTTAAGCTCAAGGTTCTTCTGGCTGGTTATGCCTATCCAGTATTTACCCATTCTTCACCATCTTCACAAAATCCTCAAAGTGGGAAATCCTGTCCCAGGGGCCGGGGGAGGCTTCGGAGTGATACTGGATGGAGAAAACGGGCAGCTCCTTATGGCGTAAGCCCTCCGCTGTGCCGTCGTTTAGATTGGTGTGGGTGACCTCCCACCCCTCGGGGAGGGTGGCGGGGTCGGTAACATAGCCGTGGTTCTGGGCAGTGATATGGATTTTGCCGGTGCTCAGGTCGCGGACGGGGTGGTTGCCGCCGCGATGGCCATACTTCAGCTTGAAGGTCTTGGCACCGAGGGCTAGGGAGATTAGCTGGCCGCCCAGGCAGATGCCCATAATCGGCTTCTTGCCGATGAGCGCTCTTACCGTATCTATCAGGTAGCCAAGGACGGCGGGGTTGCCGGGACCGGGGGAGAGGATTATGCCGTCGGGTCTGAGAGCCAGGATTTCGTCGGCGGTCATGGTGCAGGGGACAGCGGTTACCCGACAGCCCATGCGGCGCATGATGCGCAGGATACTGTATTTTAGCCCGCAGTCAACGACGATTACCCTGGGCAGGGAGGTCAGGGCTTTCTCCAGCGATTGTGGCTCCCACTCGTAGGGGGTAGGGGTGGTTACCTGCTTGACATAATCTATTGAGCCGTAGTCGGGCGAACTCTTTATCTCTTCCAGAACCTGCTGGGGGGTCTTGGTGCTGGTGATAGCACCCATCATTACCCCCACTGAGCGCAGTTTGCGGGTAATGGCGCGGGTATCAACGCCGCTTATGCCTGGTATGCCGTGTTCGGTCAGGAAGTGGTGCAGGGTCTGGGTGGAGAGGTAGTGGTTGGGCTGGAGGCATTCCTCCCTGACGACAAAGCCGCTTACCTGGATTTTGCTTGATTCAAAGTCCTCTTTGTTGATGCCGTAGTTGCCGATAAGGGGGTAGGTGGGAACCAGAATTTGTCCGGCGTATGATGGGTCGGTGAGCATCTCCTGATAGCCAACCATGCTGGTGTTGAACACCGCCTCGCCGTAGGCGTCAGCCTCGGCACCGAAGGAGAAGCCTTCATAGACCGAGCCGTCTTCTAAGACCAGTATCGCCCTTTTATTAGTTATCTAACTCTCCTTTACCTTAATAGAGTCGTCTTTATAGACTATTTTTCCCTCATATATGGTTGCCATTACCCTGCCCTTGAGCCTCTCGCCGGCAAGGGGGGTATTCCTGCCCTTTGAGGCAAAATCCTTGGGCTCTACCACCCACTCCAGACTGGGGTCAAATATGGTTATATCGGCGGGAGCGCCGGTAGCCAGGGTCCCCAGCCCGCCGTAGCTGTTGCCGATAATCCTGGCTGGTTCGGAGGTGAGCTTGGCAATGAGGGTAGCCAGGCTTATCTCGCCGCCATGCACCAGGCTCATCAGGCTGCCCAGGGCAGTCTCGAAACCGCTGATGCCGAAGGGGGCGAGGTCAAACTCGCAGAGCTTATCGGCTTCGGTGTGGGGGGCGTGGTCGGTGGCGATAATATCAATGGTGTTATCCTTAAGCCCCTGAATCAGGGCTTTGACGTCCTTTTTGGTTCTAAGCGGTGGGTTTACCTTGGCGTTGGTATCGTAGCCGATGACTCTTTCCTCGGTGAGGGTGAGGTGGTGGGGGGTAGCCTCGGCGGTGACCCTGATACCCTTCTCTTTAGCACGGCGAATGAGGTCAACCGAGCCCTCGGTGCTGACGTGGGCAATGTGCAGCCGCCCGCCGGTCAGCTCTGCCAGAGCCAGGTCACGGGCTACTATAATCTCTTCGGCGGCGCTTGGTATCCCCCGCAGCCCTAGCTTGGTTGATATTATGCCCTCATTCATCTGCCCGCCCTCGGTGAGGGCTTTCTCCTCGCAGTGGTCAATAATTGGCAGCTCAAAGGCGCGGCTGTAGTCCAGCGCCTGGCGCATAAGGTATGAGCTTGATGCCGGTTCGCCGTCATCACTGAAGGCAATCACCCCGGCTGAAGCTAGCTCACCCATCTCGGCTAGTGTTCCCCCCTTTCTCCCCTTGGAGATGCAGCCTATGGGCAGGACCCGAACCACTCCTTCTGAAGCTGCCTTGGATTTTATAAACTCAACAGCAGTCTGGTTGTCCAGAGGCGGGTTGGTGTTGGGCATGCAGCAGACGGTGGTAAAGCCGCCTCTGGCGGCAGCGCTGGTTCCGCTGGCGATGGTCTCTTTCTCCTCATCGCCGGGCTGCCTCAGGTGGCAGTGGAGGTCAATAAGCCCGGGGCAGACGATTAGTCCTTTGGCGTTGAGGGTTTCGTAGTCGGCTTGGGGTGGGGCTTCCTCCCCCTTGCCCCGCCACGAGATTTTGCCTTCGCTGATAAGCAGGCTGCCGCTTACGTCTATCCCCTGGGCGGGGTCGATTATCTGTCCCCCTTTAATAAGCAACGATTTCATTGTTTTTGACTCCCGCTGAGGAGATAGAGTAGAGCCATGCGCACGGCGACGCCGTTAGAGACCTGCTCGTTGATGACTGATTGCGGGCCGTGAGCCACGGCCGGGGAAATCTCAACCCCTTCGTTTACCGGGCCGGGGTGGAGGACAAGGGCATCCGGCTTAGCCCTGCCCAGCCTTGCCTCGGTGAGCTGGTACAATTGGATATATTCCCTTATGCTGGGCAGCAGCCCGCTCTTTTGCCTTTCTCGCTGCAGGCGCAGGGTCATCACTATGTCGGCTTTGTCTAAGGCAAGCTCAATGTTGGGCTCAATGTTGACCGGAGGTAGGTGCCCCTCACCCAGTCCGATGGGTAGAAGGGTAGGGGGGCAACACAGCGTAACCTCTATGCCCATGGTGGTTAGCCCCCACATATTGGAACGAGCCACCCGGCTGTGCATAATATCGCCGATAATGACTGCCTTGAGCCCCTTCAGGCTTGGCTTGTGCTCATATATGGTGTAGAGGTCAAGAAGTGCCTGGGTGGGGTGGGCATGCCAGCCATCTCCGGCATTGACGATACTAGCCTCTGTATATCTGGTGGCGGTATAGGGGGCGCCGGAGTGGGGATGGCGCATTACTATGATATCAGTCCCCAGCGCCTGTAGCGTGCCCAGGGTATCAACCAGGGATTCCCCCTTGGCGACACTGCTGACCGAGGCATTGAGGTTGACCACATCGGCGCTCAGGTACTTAGCGGCGAGCTCAAAGGAGAGGCGGGTGCGGGTGCTCGGCTCATAGAATAGGTTGACGATGGTCTTACCCCGCAGCGTAGGCACCCTTTTAATGGGGCGGGATAGGACCTCCTTCATCGCCCTGGTGGTGTTGAAGACGGTCTCTATTTCTTCAGCGGTGAAGTCGTCAACATCAAGGATATGGTGGTGCCGCCAGAGCGGCGTCTTTTCCGGCACCTCAGGCTTCACCTGCAGGGTGGGGTTATCCTTTTGATTTGTCCTCATCGCCCCTCCTTAGCTGCTGACATGGAGACAATGGCTACCTCGTCTATGCCGTCGGTTTCTTTCAGGTTTACCTTTATTTCCTCATGCCTGGAGCTGGGGATATTCTTGCCCACATAATCAGCCCGGATTGGCAGCTCGCGGTGGCCGCGGTCAACAAGCACCGCCAGTTGGATTGACCTTGGTCGCCCCAGGTCAATAAGGGCGTCCATGGCGGCACGGATGCTGCGCCCGGTATATAGGACGTCGTCGACTAAGACTATGGACTTGCCGTCAATGGTGGCCGTAATATCGGTGAGCTTGACTATGGGCTTTAGCTCCAGCGAGGAGAGGTCGTCACGATAAAGGCTGATGTCCAGGGTGTCCACCGGTATCTTGACCCGGGCAAAACTCTCTATGTCGGCGGCGAGGCGCTTTGCCAGGGGCACGCCGCGGGTGTGCACTCCAACCAGTATCAGCTCTTTTAGTAACTCATTGTGCTCAATAATCTCGTGGGCGATTCGAGCCAGGGTTCGCTTGATGTCCTCCTCGGTCATTATGACTTTCTTTGACATAAAATAACCTCCTGCCCTAACTGGCAAGAGGTCTTGAACCCTGACCCTTGTTTCCCTTGCCAGCCTCTCGGGACCGGCTTAAAGGTTTCTTATTCTGTTAACTAAACATTATACCACTTTTCTCTGGGAATTGCAAGGTTTTGTAGCTAGGGGTTGTTTAACCGGTTAAACCCAGCCTCTCATACAGAGCCTGAAAGTTGAACTGCTGCTCCATGATTTCGCCAAGCCTCAGCAGCTTCTTTTTCTGGTTAAATCGGCTCTTGCCCAGAGCCAGCTCAATGCTACTTACCGTAGAGGTAGTATCACCCTTGGTCAAAATAATAGGGACCCCTTTATCGTTGGCGCTTCGGAGCACGGTGTGGATTGGCGAGCCACCACCGCTGACAACAAGGCATCTGGTTGAGGTCTCCAGGGCTGCCAGCTGCATATCGGGGCGCTCCCCCCTGACCACCACCGCCTTGTTATCCTTACGACCAAAATAGTCCAGCCCTGAGTCAACGGCCATTGCCCCCAGCATAAAGTCTTCAACCAGCTCTGACGATTTATCAGCGCTGTTTAATATCTCTCCCTGGATATGCTCCGCCAGTTCCCCTACGGTTAAACTGGCTAGAACCCTATCCTCGGTAAGCACCCCCAGAATATTCGCCCCGGATAGCTGATTATATAGATACTCCACCCGGCTTCTCGGTGCCTTGTTTACTACTATACCCAGCAGGTGCTCCCCGAAATCCTTGTAATTAAGTGTCGCCGCCGATAACCCCTTAGAATAAGGCTCAACAATAATCACCCTGGCGTCCAGCGCCTCAACTACCTCGCGGGAGGCTTCGGCCGGCTTGCCCCCCGGTCTCTGCCGCCACACCCCCTCAACAATAACCACGTCCTTGCCCTTAGAAACCCTGGCATAGGCTTGCTTGATTTTGGCGGTTATATCCCCCTTCCCCCCGATAACCGGGCAGAGGCTTTCTGCCGGCTCCCTCAGAGCCAAAGCGCGCTTCATAAACTCGGCATCACTGTCAATAGCCCCGGGGCTTTTAATCTCAGAAACAATCGGCTTAAAAAAGCCAACCTTCTTGCCATCACCCTTCAGATGCCTGCCCAGCCCGGCGCAGACCGCCGTCTTACCGGCACCTACATATGGAGAGGTAACATATAAAGCAACCAAGTTACACCTCTGCTAAACTTCAGAAATACCAGCCTATTATAACTGCTTACCTCTCATTGGTAAAGAAGTCTCTTGTTTCTCAGGAAGGCTCATCACCGATAATGAGCCCATCTATATCTATCAAGACTAAAAGTATCTTCGCCTGAAGTAGAGAGCTACATTTACCAGGCCGATGAGCACCGGCACCTCAATCAGGGGGCCGATTACAGCAGCGAATGCCTGCCCGGAATTAATGCCGAATACGGCTACAGCTACGGCAATGGCAAGCTCAAAGTTGTTGCTGGCGGCGGTGAAGGCGATGGCGGTTGTCTTGGGATAGTCGGCACCTATCTTCTTAGCCATGAAGAACGAGACCATGAACATAACCACGAAGTAGATTAGCAGGGGAACCGCAATCCGAACCACATCCAGCGGTATTTGCACGATAAGCTCGCCCTTGAGAGAGAACATCACCACAATAGTGAAGAGTAAAGCCGCCAGCGTTATTGGGCTTATCTTGGGGATAAACTTGTTCTCGTACCACTCACGCCCTTTTGCCTTAATGAGCACGAAGCGGGTAATCATGCCACCGAAGAAGGGAATACCCAGGTAGATAAACACGCTCTGGGCTATCTGTCCGATGGTGACCTCCACGGTAGACCCCTCCAGCCCGAACCACTGAGGCAGTATGGTGATGAAGATATAGGCATAGACCGAGTAAAAGACTATCTGGAATATGGAATTTAATGCCACCAGACCGGCGGCATATTCCCTGTCTCCCTTTGCCAGCTCGTTCCAGACGATGACCATGGCGATGCAGCGCGCCAGACCTATCATAATCAGGCCAACCATGTAGTCGGGGTAGGGCCATATAAAACCGAGGAAGAGGATGGCCAAAAGGAACATGAGCACGGGGCCGATAAGCCAGTTCTGTATTAGCGACAGTCCCAGCACACGCCAGTTGCGGAACACCGGACCCATCTCCTCGTACCTTACCTTGGCTAGAGGCGGGTACATCATCAGGATAAGCCCGATGGCAATAGGGATTGAGGTAGTATCCACCTGGAAGAAACCGATAAAGCTGGCTACCTGAGGTATAAAATAGCCCAGCCCCACCCCCAGACCCATCGCCAGGAAAATCCAGAGGGTGAGAAATCGGTCAAGTATTGAAAGCCTGCCGGCCAAAGTTCCTGGTTCGGCGTTAGTCATAAATCCTCTCCTATATTCTACAATTTTTCACCCATCCGCTACCAGTGTTATAATGGGCTAGATGGATATTCTGGCTGAGCTTAATCCGGCGCAGAGGGAAGCGGTAGAGGCGATTGATGGTCCGGTGCTGATTCTGGCTGGTCCCGGCAGCGGCAAGACCAGGGTCATTGCCCACCGCGTGGCTTATCTTATCAAGGTCTGCCGCATCAGTCCCCGCCGCATTATGGCAGTTACATTCACCAATAAAGCCGCCCGGGAGATGGAGGAGAGGCTTCACCGCCTTATCGGCAGCCTGGTGGGTGATTTAACCATCGGCACCTTTCACGCCATCTGCGCCCGAATACTGCGCCGGGATGGCAAGGAAATCGGCATTGACCCGAAGTTCGTCATCTATGACGAGGAAGACCAGACAAGTTTAATAAAGCAGGCAATTCAGGATATAGGGCTTGACCCCAAGCAGTATCTCCCCCGCGCTATCGCCTCCGCCATTAGTATGGCTAAGAGCCACATGCTAACCCCGAAGGACTATATTAAGCGCGCCCGCAGCCATTTTGAGAAGGTGACGGGTCGGGTCTATGAGCGCTACCAGGAGCTGCTGGCGGAGAATAGCGCCCTGGACTTTGATGACCTGCTGATGAAAACGGTGGAGCTTTTCCGAAACGACGCCAAGACATTGGCTAAATATCAGTCCCGCTATTTGCATATTCTGGTGGACGAGTTTCAGGACACCAATTTAGTCCAGTATGAGCTGATAAGGCAACTGGGTGGGGAGAGAGGCAATGTATGCGTCGTCGGCGACCCCGACCAGTCTATTTACTCATGGCGGTCTGCCGACCTGCGCAATATCCTTAGCTTTGAGAAAGACTTTCCTGAGGCGAAACTGGTATTCTTGGAGCAGAACTACCGCTCAACCAAGAAGATTCTGGAAACGGCGTCCTGCGTCATCTCAGCTAACCAGCAACGCAAGCCCAAGGCGCTGTGGACGAATAATGAGCTTGGCGAGCTGATTAACGTGGTTGAGACCTATACCGAGCAGGATGAAGCCCAGTTTGTCGTCAGTGAGATTGAGCGTCTGGTGGGGGAGGGAAGGGCTAAGCTCGTGGACTGCGCGGTGATGTATCGGACTAATGCCCAGTCCAGAGTCCTTGAGGAGGCTTTTATGCGCTACGGGACTCCCTACAAGCTGGTAGCCGCCACCCGCTTCTATGAGCGGCGGGAGGTAAAGGATATTATCGCCTACCTCAGGGTTATTCAGAACCCTCATGATAACGTTAGCCTCCAGAGAATCATCAATATCCCGGGGCGGGGTATCGGTCAGGTTAGTCTGAGCCACCTTTCCAGCTGGGCGAAGTCTCAAAATGCCTCTCTATACGATGCTTTAAAATATGTAGCCAAAAAGGACGGGTCAGGGCAGCTTTCGCTAAACCCTCGCGTTATTAAGTCGCTGGCTGCTTTTCTGAGCCTGTTGCAGGAGTTTGCTCACCGCAGCAAGGAGCTGAACCTGCGTGATTTGTTCGACCTGGTGGTGAAAAAAACCGGCTATAAGGAATATTTATTGGGTGGTGAGAATGGAGAGGAGCGCCGGGATAACATTCTTGAGTTTCGCACTGTAGCCGGGGATTATCGTGAACTGAAACCGGGGGAGGGGTTAACCTCCTTTCTTGAGGGGGTAACCCTGGTATCAGATGTTGACGGGCTGGATGAGACGGTGGATGCGGTAACCCTGGTCACTCTACACCAGGCTAAGGGGCTGGAATTCCCGGTGGTATTTATTATCGGTGTGGAGGACGGCATCCTGCCGCACTTTAAGTCCCTTGACGAGCCGCAACAGCTGGAGGAGGAGAGGCGGCTATGCTATGTGGGGATAACCAGGGCCAGGCAAAGGGTATATCTGGTCTATGCCTTCCGCCGCAACCTCATGGGCTCAAGCATGGTGAGTAAGCCGTCGCGCTTCTTGAATGATATACCGCAGCACCTCATCGCTCCTAACTACCTGTGGCAGGGGGAGGACAGCCAGGTAATTCCATCCGTATATTCCTGGAATAAGTCTAGGGCACCTGCCCCCAGCCCGGATACCCCTGAGTTCAAGCCCGGAGACCATGTCCGCCATGCCCAGTTTGGCGAGGGGGTGGTAGTGAGCTGCCATCAGGTGAAGGACGATAAAGAGGTGGTGGTTGCCTTCACCAAGGGGGTGGGGGTTAAAAAGCTTATGCTGAGCTTTGCTAACCTGGAGAAGAAAGAATAACTGGCTATGCCCGCTGTTGAAGCTCTTGAAAAAGCTCGGAGCAGAGACTATCGGAGATGAGGGGTGAGGGGTTATTGGCATCTCTGGCGAGCAGTGGCGAGATGGAGATATTGCCCTGCTCTACTGCCCAGATATCTGTCCTTTCGTCTATCGGCTTATTTACCCTCCGGCGCACGAGCCAGTAGTGCTGGCGCCCGTTATCATATCTTTCCTCAACGGTATCAATGTGGCTTTTACTGGCGGGGTGGGTGAGCCTTACCCCCTTTATTTGTTCCAGGGGCAGGTTTACATTGAGACAAATGTTGTTGGGCAGGGCGCCCGAGCTGAACCTTCTGGCTAGCAGGGCGGCGAATTTAGCCGCATTAGCAAATTGGAGGTTATCGCCGAGGGCTAGTGAGATGGCAAAGGCGGGGGAACCGCGCAGACTGGCTTGCAGGGCAGCCCCTACCGTCCCCGAGATTAGCACATCGTCACCCAGGTTTGCCCCCTGGTTTATGCCGGAGATGACTAAATCTACCCTGTCCTTAACCAGCTTGCCTAAACCCAGAATAACGCTATCCGCCGGAGTGCCCTCCACAGCGTAGGTCTCTACGCCGTCTATCAGGGGTGTTACCTTGTTTACTCTTACCGGCTGGCGCAGACTAACCGCGGTACCTATGGCACTCATCTCTCTATCCGGGGCTACCACCACTATATCGGCGATGTTTTTCAGTTCTCCGACCAGTGTCCATAGCCCGTCGGCAAGTACCCCGTCATCGTTGGTTACCAGTATTCTCACCTGAAACTCCCTTCTTCTAACCTTCCAGTTTATCACGGCAGGGGTGGTAACGACAAATTTTTGTCTTTTTCCCACC
>CAYWCO010000042.1:0-9308 GCA_964456815.1 uncultured Dehalococcoidales bacterium
CCCTCATAGGCTTTGCATTTCTGCGATGCTCCTTTTTGCCCCTCCTTTTAAGGGCGGCGGGTGGGAATAGATATAAAATATATTACGGGGTGTGTAAGAGGGGCGTTAGCCCCTCTTTTTTAAGTACCTTCCCCCTCTCCTTGGCAAGGAGAGGGGGATACAGGGGGTGAGGTTAATAAATGGTATAATTCTATACATGGAAAAACTCAGTCTCGGAGCTAAAAAATTGGGGCTGGAGCTTACGCCGGAGCAGCTCAGCCAGTATGAAATCTACTATCAAGAGCTGGTGGGCTGGAACAAGCGGGTAAACCTTACCGCCATAACCGACTACGAGGAGGTGCAGATAAAGCATTTCCTTGATTCCCTGACGGTGACCTTAGCCTGGCAGCCAGCGATTAATGCAGATTTTCGCCTTATTGACGTCGGTAGTGGCGCCGGCATACCCGGAGTCCCGCTTAAGATCGCCTTCCCCGCCCTAAAGCTGGTATTGCTTGAGGCGGTAGCCAAGAAGGCTGCCTTCCTGCGTCACATCACGCAGAAACTCGGGCTGGATAATGTTGAGATTGTGGTCGGGCGGGCGGAGGAAGCTGCTCACCTGCCTCAGTATCGTGAGAAATTTGACCTGGTGCTCTCGCGGGCGGTTGCCCCGCTGCCCACCCTGGTGGAACTGGCCTTGCCCTTTTGCGCCGTTGGCAGCAGCTTTATTGCCCAGAAGAAGGGAGATATTGATGAGGAGATAAGCAGCGCTGCCAGGGCAATGGGCATCCTGGGGGGAAGATTGGGGGAGGTAAAGAGGGTTAAGCTCTCAGAATTTGCCGATGAGCGCTACTTGGCGGTGATTGACAAGGTATCACCGACGCCCCCCAGGTACCCCCGCCGCCCCGGCATACCGGCAAAAAGACCGCTCCTGTAAGACTAAGGAGACTAAATGAAGACGAAATATCTTGGTGCTGTCTTAGCTTTGTTTCTCCTGCTCTCAGCCATTGGTTGCTTAGCACCTACTCAAGCTCTCGAAGGGGAGGTAGCAGTCACCAGGGTGATTGATGGCGACACTATTGAGGTTACTATTTCTGGTATAGCATATAAGGTTCGCTATATAGGAGTAGATACCCCGGAGCTGGATGACAAACGACCTGAATTTTGCATCTTAGCCGAGGAGGCTACCAAGCTGAATAAACAGCTGGTGGAAGGGGAGATAGTTTGGCTGGAGAAGGACGTCTCTGAGACTGACATATACAAGAGGCTCCTCCGCTATGTCTATGTGGATGATATTTTTGTTAATGCTGAGCTGGTAAAGCAGGGGCTTGCCTGGGCTAAAGCCTACGAACCTGACATCAGATACCAAGATTACTTAGAAGAGCTAGAGGCAAAGGCTAGAGAGGCGGGACTGGGGATATGGGCGATGCCTGAGGAGTGAAGTTGATAATCAATACGAGCAGTAGTAAAATAAAATTGTGAAAAGTCATAGCTTGAGTTGGGGAGGGGAGGGTTAAGTGAATATAGCATTGATTATAATTGTTGTGGTTCTTCTCATCGTTGTAATTGCGCTTATATATCGTTTGTTCAAGGCGGGAAGAGAATTTGAGCAGTGGAGGGAAGAGGAAGAACGGAGGCTGGCGGAGGCTCGCAAGCAGGCAATTGAGCAGAGCAGGGCAGTCCTGGGGGGCAAGTTTACGGAGCAGATGGCCCCGTATCTGCCTGAATTCAAATATGACCCTACTGAAGCACGTTTTATCGGCACCCCAATTGACCTTGTAGTCTTCCCGGGGCTGGCTAAGGGTGAGCCTAAGGAAATTGTACTCATTGAAGTAAAAAGTGGCAGGGCTGGTAAGCTTACCCCTCGGGAAAAAAGGATTGAAGAATTAGTCGAGGCTGGTATGGTAAGGTGGGAGTTAATCCATCGGACTTCGACGGAGGAAGAAGTGGAGGTTAAGGAGTAAATCATGAGTTCGAATCAGGGTAAGGAGAAACAAACGGAAACGGGGACGTGGAAGGTTAAGACCGGGCTGGCTCAGATGCTAAAGGGTGGGGTGATTATGGATGTGATCAACGCTGAGCAAGCTAAGATTGCCGAGGAAGCGGGCGCCTGCTCGGTGATGGCGCTGGAGAGGGTCCCGGCTGATATCAGGGCTACCGGTGGGGTAGCCCGTATGGCTGACCCGACGGTTATTGAAGCCATCATGAAGGCGGTCTCTATCCCGGTAATGGCTAAATGCCGCATCGGGCACTTTGTTGAGGCTCAGGTGCTTGAAGCTCTTGGTGTGGACTTTATTGACGAGTCTGAGGTGCTTACCCCGGCTGATGAAGCCCACCATGTCTGGAAGCACGACTTTAAGGTCCCCTTTGTCTGCGGCTGTCGGGATCTGGGTGAAGCCCTGCGCCGCGTCGGTGAGGGGGCGGCTATGATTAGGACCAAGGGTGAGGCCGGTACCGGCAACATTGTTGAGGCGGTCAGGCATATGCGGGCAGTAACGGACGCCATCCGCAAGCTGGTAAATACGCCTGAGGATGAGCTGATGGCAATAGCCAAGGAGATGGGGGCGCCCTTTGAGCTGGTGATGGAGGTACATAAAACGGGGAAATTGCCGGTGGTTAATTTCGCCGCCGGGGGGGTAGCAACCCCGGCCGATGCCGCCCTGATGATGCAGCTGGGTGCTGACGGCATCTTTGTCGGCTCAGGCATATTTAAAGCGTCAGACCCCGAGGTTAGAGCCAAGGCTGTAGTCAAGGCAACTACCCACTTTCAAGACCCCAAAATCATCGCTGAGGTCTCCAAGAACCTGGGAGAAGCCATGCCCGGGCTTGATATAAAACAAATCCCCACCGAAGAACTTCTGGCGCCCAGAGGATGGTAAGATGAAAATCGGCGTCCTTGCTGTGCAGGGAGCCTTTATTGAGCATATCGCCATATTGCACCAACTGGGAGTGGAGGCTATACCACTCCGCCTCCCCCAGCAGTTTGATGGTCTGGATGGGCTAATCATTCCTGGTGGGGAAAGCACCTCAATTGGCAAGCTGATGCAGGACTACGACCTGGTGAACGAGGTAGAAAGCCTGGGTAAGAATGGCTTGCCCATATTTGGCACCTGCGCCGGGATGATTCTCCTCGCCAGCCGGGCTTCAGATTCGGATATAGAACCACTGGGGCTTATGGATATAACGGTCAGGCGCAATGCCTTTGGTCGGCAGGGGGAGAGCTTTGAAGCCGAGCTTTCCATTCCGGTGGTGGGGGAAAAGCCCTTCCCCGCCGTCTTTATTAGAGCGCCGGTAATCGAAGAGGCAAATGGCAACGTGGAAATTCTGGCTAAGCTGAATAACGGCACCAACGTCGCCGCCCGGCAGGGAAAGATTTTGGTCTCTGCCTTTCACCCCGAGCTGACCGGCGACCTTAGATTCCACCGCTATTTCCTGGATATTGTTTAGGAGGATTCATTGCAGAAGGTAATCACTGATGATTTAGACGCTCTGCTTAACATTTTACCGCCGCGTATTCGCCAGCCATTGTCTCAGCAGAAGGACATCAGCGAGCTTTTAGAAGTAGTCCTTGACCTGGGCCGTCCCCCTGAAGCCCGTTTCCCCCAGCGGGAGATGGTAATAAATTCCAGGGAGGTTGACGAGCAGGACATAGACTACGTGGTTTCCCGTGTCAGCAGCTTTGGCGATGACAACCGCGCCGGGATTGAGCGTACCCTACACCGCATCTCCGCCATTCGTAACCGCAAGGGGCGCATTGTCGGGCTTACCTGCCGCGTGGGTAGAGCCGTCTTCGGCACGATAAAGGTCATAGACGACCTTATCCAGACCGGCAAAAGCGTCCTGCTTCTAGGTCGCCCCGGGGTGGGCAAGACAACCATGCTCCGCGAGGTGGCCCGCGTGCTGGCGGATAACCTCAACAGGCGGGTGGTCATCGTTGACACCTCAAACGAGATTGCCGGTGACGGTGATATTCCCCACCCCGCTATCGGGCACGCCCGGCGGATGCAGGTAAAGACCCCGACCATGCAGCATGCGGTAATGATTGAAGCCGTAGAAAATCATATGCCTGAGGTAATCGTCATTGATGAGATTGGCACTGAGCTTGAGGCTCAGGCGGCGAGGACTATCGCCGAGCGCGGGGTCCAGCTTGTCGGCACCGCCCACGGTAATACCCTGGAGAACCTGATGATGAACCCCACCCTGGCTGACCTCATCGGCGGTATCCAGTCGGTAACCCTGGGTGACGAAGAGGCAAAGCGCAGGGGCACGCAGAAGTCCATACTGGAGCGGAAGTCACCGCCGACCTTTGATATTGTCGTTGAGATTCAGGAGCGAGACAGGGTAGCCATTCACCCTGACGTCGGTCAGGCGGTTGATGCTATCCTGCGCAGTCAGCCGGTAGCCACCGAGGTTCGCTGGCTGGATGAGTCGGGGGAGGTGAGGGTAGAAAAGCAAGCCCCCCTGCCCGCGACGCCGAAAGCTCCCCGAAGAAAGCAACTCAGGGAAGGCGAGCCGCCCCGCCTTTATCTCTTTGGCGTGAATCGGGGGAGAATAGAGCAGGCGGCAAAAGAGTTAAGGCTTTCTCTGAATATAGTCAATAACCTGAAAGACGCCAGTCTCTTTGTGATCTCTAAAAGCTACTATCGGCGGAAGCCGCAGAAGGTCAAGGATGCCGAAAGCACCAGCCTGCCCGTCTATGTCCTCAGGAGCAATACGCCGGCTCAGGTCAGACAGCTGTTAGATAGTATCTACCCCAGCGTCGGCAGCGGCAAAACAGACCGCCTGAAGCTCGCCCTTGGTGAGGCTGAGGAGGCAGTTGACCAGGTAAGGGACGGGCAGGGGGTGGTGGAGCTCAGCCCCCAGAGCGCCTATATCCGGCGCCTCCAGCACCTCATCGCCGAGAAAGCCAGCGTATTCTCAAAGAGCCTGGGCAAAGACCCCCATCGGCGGGTGACGATTTATAAGTAGTAGGGGATTAAAAGGGGCGAGACCTCAAATACATTTTATATCTTTTCCCACCCACCGCCCTTAAGGAAGGGGCTGAAATAAAAGAGAGTTTAAGAGGGACGAAGTCCCTCTCTAAAATCTTCCCCTTCCCCTTGTTAAGGGGAAGGGGATAAAGGGGATAGGGTTTATAAATGTCTCTCTTTATAACCTTTGAGGGTGGGGAGGGGAGCGGCAAGAGTGTCCAGGCGAAAGAGCTATATAGAAGGCTAAAGAAGCTGGCTATTCCTGCTCTCCTAACCCGTGAGCCTGGCGGCACCCCCCTTGGCAGGAAGCTCGGGCGCTGGCTAAAGTGGTCTCAGGGCACGGATATATCGCCGCTGGCTGAACTGTTATTGTTTAATGCCTCCCGCGCCCAGTCAGTAACCGAGATAATCAAGCCTAACTTGGATAAGGGCAAGGTGGTTATCAGCGACCGCTATGCCGATTCCACCACCGTCTATCAGGGCTACGGGCGGGGGCTGGAGCTGAAAATGGTCAGGGCGACTAATAATACCGCTACCCAGGGGCTGAAGCCTGGTCTTACCATTCTGCTTGATATGCCAGCCGAAGACGGGCTTGCCCGCAAGGAGGGCAGGGAGAAAGACCGCTTTGAGCGGGAGGAATTAGCCTTTCACAAGCGAGTGCGGCAGGGCTACCTTGAACTGGCAAGAAGCGAGCCAAAACGCTGGCTGGTAATTGATGCCAAACAGCCCAAAGAGAAAATAAGCCAGGTTATCTGGCAAAGGGTAAGCCAACTACTTTCACTCTAAACTGGGGGAGGCTAATAGATGCGAGTTGCCGTAGCCATGAGTGGCGGGGTGGATTCATCACTGGCTGCCGCCCTGTTAAAACAGGCTGGCTATGATGTCTTCGGCGTTCATATGCAGCTATGGTCAGGCTCTAACCTTGAATCCACCGTTTCTGATTTAGAACCTACCTGCCAGCTTCTGGATATACCTTTCTATCAGCTTGACCTTGAGAGAGAATTCCAGCGCCTGGTTATTGACTACTTCTGCCAGGAGTATAGCCAGGGGCGGACGCCAAACCCCTGTATTGCCTGCAACCAGCATATAAAATTCGGCCTTCTCCTTGATAGGGCGCTGGAGATGGGGGCGGAATATCTGGCTACCGGTCATTATGCCCGCATAAAAGCCTCGGCGGATGGCTATTTTTTGCTCAAGGCAGCCGACGGGAGCAAGGACCAGTCCTATTTCCTTTATACCCTGGGGCAAAGGCAGCTTGAGCGCCTCTTGTTTCCCCTTGGCGAGCTAAGCAAGAAAAAGGTCAAAAGCCTGGCTGCCGAGCTTGGCTTGCCTGCCACTGGCCGGCGCGATAGCCAGGATGTCTGCTTTATCCCCGATAACGACTATCGCTCTTTTATAGACGGGCGTATTCCCCTCAAAGAGGGGGAAATAGTTGACATAACGGGTAAGGTTCTGGGCAGACACAGTGGTTTGGCACGGTACACGGTGGGGCAGAGGCATGGACTGGGGCTTGCCTCCAGCAAGCAGCTATATGTGCTCAGGCTTGAGGCAGAAGGCAACCGGCTGGTGGTTGGCAGCAGGGAGCAGCTTTTAAATAATATGCTTGTTGCCACCAGATTAAGCTGGGTATCGGGCAAGGCGGCTAGTGAGCCTCTAAATATAACGGCTAAGGTCAGGTATAAGGCGCCTGAGGTAGCCGCTGAGCTTCGCTCCGGTAATGGCAGGGCTGAGCTTCGCTTTGCCAAGCCTCAGTCGGCGATTACCCCGGGGCAATCGGCTGTATTCTACCAGGGCGATGCCGTCCTGGGTGGGGGAATAATAGATGCCGTCCTTTGCTGAAGAGGAAATGCTTGCCGCACAGGGCTACCAGCGCATTGCCGGTATTGATGAGGTGGGGCGGGGTGCTATAGCCGGCCCGGTGGTAGCCGCCGCCGTTATTCTGCCCCGCCAGGTAGACGCCCCATGGCTTGCCCAGGTGAGGGACAGCAAGCTGTTGACCCCAGCCCGGCGTGAGCTTTTATTCCACCATATCCACGAGATAGCCGTTTCTATTGGCATCGGCTTGGTTCCCCATTACCTGATAGATGCCCATGGTATAGTCAGAGCAACACGCCTGGCGATGAAAATGGCCGTAGAGCAGCTTTCGCCGCCGGCTGAGTCTCTGCTTATAGACTATATGCGCCTTCCCGAGGTCAGGCTGCCGCAGAAGGGGATAACCAACGGCGATAATTTATGTTTCTCCATAGCCTGCGCCTCTATTATTGCCAAGGTGGCACGGGACCGGCTTATGGTGGAGTTTGATGAAATCTACCCCGGCTACGGGCTGGCTCGGCATAAGGGCTATGGCACCAGGCAGCATTTTGCCTCTTTATACAGGCTTGGGCCGTGCCCGATACATCGCCGCTCATTTAGGCCAGTCAGGGAGATAATAGGGGGATTGTGAAACGCAGAGACACCGGCATTCTCGGTGAGAAGCTGGCGGGGGATTTCCTCAGGAAGCGGGGCTACCGTATCCTGGAGGCTAATTACCGCTGCCCACGGGGTGAGGTTGACCTCATCGCCGAGCATAAAGATTATCTTGTCTTTGTTGAGGTGAGGACTAAGCGAAGCCGAGAGTTTGGCACCCCGGAGGAGTCAATTACCCCGACTAAAATGGAACGGCTGAGAACGGTTGCCTCCCACTACCGGCAGACCCACGATAACCTGCCCCAGCTATGGCGCATTGATGTCGTCGCCGTGGAGCTGGGCCGGAGGGGGAAGCCGTCGCGGATTGAACTGATTGAGAATGCGGTGGGCGAAGCCTAAGGTTTCAGCTTTGCTCTCTCAATCTGGCTATGCTAGAATTAGCTGCCATGGCTTCAGAGGCAATGTCAAGAGCAAGGCTGCGCGTTATTGACGCCAACCTGAACCGCGCCGGGGAGGGGCTGCACCTTCTTGAGGATGTCGCCCGGTTGATGCTTGATGACGCCGAGCTGACCCGGCAGCTGAAAGCCATACGTCATGAGATACTGAGGGGCGACCAGGCATTTAACCAGCAGCTTGTTCAGTCCCGGGACTCGGAGGGCGATGTCGGGGTTGATACTGAAGCCCCCGGGGAGGCAAAGGAAAGGGAGCTGCCGATAATGGTGGTGGCTAACGCCCGGCGGGTTCAGGAATCGCTGAGAATCCTGGAGGAGCTAGCCAAAATCCCAGCCACCCCCCCGTTAGACCAGTTAGACCCCCAGAAATTCAAGCAGGCCCGCTTTGCCCTCTACACCATAGAGCAAAGGCTGCTCTCCAAGCTGATGCGCCGGGATAAACTGGGGCGATTAAGCGGGCTTTATGCCATTATTGATAGCGAGGCTCTGGGCAGTCGCCGTCATATAGAGGTCGCCGAGGAGCTAATCCGGGGTGGGGCTAAGATAATCCAGTTTCGTGATAAACGCCGGGACAAAAGCGAGCGTTTGTCAATAACTCAAGGATTAAAAGAGCTGTGTTCCAAGAACGGGGTGCTTTTTATCGTCAATGACTATATTGGTCTGGTCCTGGCTACTGACGCTGACGGCTTGCACCTGGGGCAAAAGGACCTGCCGGTCTCGGTAGCCCGCAAGATATTGCCCATCGACAAAATTATTGGCTGTTCGGTGAATACCGTAGACCAGGCAAAAGCGGCTGAAGCTGACGGCGCTGATTACCTTGCCGTCGGCTCAATCTACCCCACATCGTCCAAAGAAGGGGCGGTGGTGGTTGGTTTGGAAGGGCTGCGCCAGGTTAAGCAGGCGGTAAGCCTGCCCCTGGTTGCTATCGGCGGCATTAATAAGGACAATGTGGCTGAGGTCCTGGCTGCCGGCGCTGAGTCGGTGGCGGTGATTAGCGCTATAATTGGGGTGGAGGGCGTGGAGGAGGCAACGCGAAAGATTATAGCCGCCTTTGGGGAGGAAAAATGAGCGGACTGACCGATAATCTGGACTCAATCGCCAATAAGATTAGAGAAAGCTTCTCGGCTAAAGACACCGCCAGGGAAAAGGTGCTTCCCCTGTGCCGTGAGACGATTCGTCACAGTGGCAATGCCATCCGTGCTATCCATCGCCAGGAGTTTGACCAGGCAGCAAAACTGCTCAAGTCAGCCCGTGACCGTTTAAGCGAGGTTGAGCCCGGTATCTCTGGCTACGACGAGCTTGGCTATACCGGCTTTGTCCGGGATGCGCAGAAGGAGTTTGCCGAAGCCAGTATTACCCTTGCCCTGGTCACCGGGAAACGCCTCCCCGACCCCGATGTACTGGGTATTGACGCCGCTGCCTACCTCAATGGTATGGGTGAAGCCGTCGGTGAGCTCAGGCGCTATTTGCTGGATAGCATGAGAGGGGGTGACCTGTCTCGGGG
>CAYWCO010000043.1:0-8996 GCA_964456815.1 uncultured Dehalococcoidales bacterium
CCCCCGCGCCATTGACCGATTTATTGATGTCTTTCCGCCCCATCAGCAGCAACAGGTACGCACACAGCTTTCAACCACGCTTGAAGGAGTGCTATATCAGGCTCTGGTACCGAGAAAAGACGCCTCAGGACGCGTTGCCGCCGTGGAGGTAATGGCAGCCACCTCAGCCATCAGGAATCTTATCAGGGAGGGGAGGACCTACCAGCTGATGAATGCCATACACACCGGTTCCCAATATGGCATGCAGACCATGAATCAGGCGCTTATTGGACTTTACCGCAACGGAATCATAAGCCAAGAGGAGGCACTAGCGCGAAGTCCAGATAACGAAGAACTAAAGGGGATGCTTGAGGGGACCCATGGGAAGGGTTCGCCAAGCCTAACCGCAATATGAAGAAAGGGGATAATTATGGACAAGGTAATTATGAATAACAAGGCACCAGCTAGCAGCGACAGGAAAATACTGGTGGTGGACGATGAGCCTCATGTCATCAGGTCGCTTACATTTGTGCTGGAGAAAGAGGGATACAATGTATCCTCAGCAGCCAACGGCGAAGACGCAATGGCAAAGATACAGCAGTCAAAGCCAAGGCTCATGTTCCTTGACGTGATGATGCCAAAGAAGAACGGCTATGAAGTATGTAAAGAGATTAAGAACAATTCAAGTTTTAATGATATTCACGTCATCATGCTGACGGCAAAGGGTCAGGCGGCAGACAGGGAAAAAGGCATGAATGCTGGCGCCGATGATTTCATGACCAAGCCCTTCAGCCTTATGGCGGTTGTTGACAAGGCCAAGGAGCTCTTGGGGTAAGTGAGCATAAGCGGAGGAGCAAAGATGAAACAAAAAGTTAATACGCAGAATCATATCACCGAGCGCAAGCGGGCTGATGAGGCGCTTCAAGCCGAGAGGAATAAGCTGCAATCAGTAGTAGATGCCATGGAATATGGTCTCACCATACAGGACAGGGACTATAACATTATTTATCAGAATGAGCCGCAGAGGGCAACTTTTGGTGACCACATGGGGGAGAAATGCTACCGGGTCTATGAAGGTAACGAAAAGGTGTGCGATGGGTGCCCGGTAGAAAAGGCATTCAGGGATGGCAAGTCCCATACCTCGGAGAGGAGGTCGGTACTGCCTTCGGGGGAGGTCACCTTCTGGGAGAATACGGCTAATCCCATCAGAGACGCCAGAGGAAATATCGTCTCCTGTCTTGAGATAACCCGGAATATCACCGAGCACAAGCAGGCAGAGGAGCTGTACCGAACCCTGGCCAGTAGCTCACCGGTGGGTGTTTACATTGTCCAGGGTGGGAAGTTTGTGTTCGTAAATCCTCAGTTTCAGAAGTATACCGGCTTCAGCGAAGATGAGCTCGTGGGTACAGAATCCTTGGAGCGTGTCCATCCTGAAGATAGGGAGCAAGTCAGAGAAAGCGCAGTAGAAATGTTGAAGGGAAATCGCCTTTCCCCCTACGAGTTAAGGTATATTGTCAAGAATGGGGAAACTCTGTGGGCTACGGAGACGGTTACCCCCATTCGCTATAAGGGGAAGCGGGCAACCCTGGGAAACTTCATGGACATCAGCGAGAGCAAGCGGGCGGAGGAGGAACTGCACCGGGCAAAAGAACAGTTTCAAGCGCTGGTGGACAAATCGCCGCTTGGAGTGTCAATGCTCACAAAGGATGGTCATTACCAATACCTCAATCCCAAGTTCGTTGAGATGTTTGGCTACACCCTGGAAGACCTTCCTACAGGGCGAGAATGGTTTGCCAAGGCATATCCTGACCCGGAATATAGAAGTAAGATTATCGCGAACTGGCACGCCGATGTAAAGTTATTAAAACGTGGCGAGGTAGAAGCGCAGACATACACCGTGACCTGCAAAGACGGCTCAGAAAAGATAACACAATTTAGGTCCGTAGCATTAGAAACTGGTAACTACTTTGTGCTTTACGAGGACATTACCGAGCGCAGGAAGGCAGAAGAGGAATTAAAGCTGAGGGCACAAATCCTAGATAGCGCCACCGATGCAATTCACGTACATGACGAGAAGAATATTATTTACGTAAATGAAGCTGCTTGCCGAGCTCACGGCTACAGCAAAGAAGAACTTATGAAGATGAAGATTCCTCAAATAGTTGACCCAGGGCGAGCCCGTTCTCTTAATTCGGATAGGCAGGAACTCCTGAAGAAAGGCCACATCGTAGTCGAGTCAGCCCACTTACGCAAAGACGGCTCTACATTCCCAGTGGAGGTACACGCTCGCACTATTGAATCGGGCGGGAGAAAACTATTCCTTACCGTTGCTCGTGATATCACCGCGCGCAAGCGGGCAGAGGAGGCGCTAAGGCAGAGCCGGGAACAGCTACGAAAAATGTTTGAGTCTATGACCGACGGTATATTAGTCATCGATTTGAACGGTGTAATTACTGAAGTAAACCAAAGAATGATAGAAATGCATGGCTATAAGTCTAAGGGTGAACTCTTTGGCAAGAGCGCTTCTAAACTGGTTGCCCCTCGCGACCATGAGAGGATAACCACCAACATGCAGCAAGCTGTAAAACGGGGAAAAATTAAAAGCATGGAATACACCCTGCTTAAGGCTGACGGCACCGAGTTCCCCGGCGAGTTAAGCACCAGTGCGCTCAGGGATGCTTCAGGCAAACCGGTTGGTCACATCACAATTGCAAGGGACATCACCGAGCGCAAGCGGATGGAGCAACAGCTCAAGCGGCAGATGGAGGAATTACAGGTCGCCTACCAAAAGCTAAAGGAACTAGACCAGCTAAAGGACAGCTTCCTATCCACGGTATCCCATGAACTGAGGACGCCTCTCACCTCAATAAAGAGCTTTTCCGAGATTCTGCTGAGCTACGATGAAGACAAAGAAACTCAAAAGGAGTTCCTGACCATCATTAACGAGGAAAGCAACCGCCTGACTAGGCTGATAAATGATTTTCTTGACCTATCCAAGATTGAAGCCGGGCGGATGCAGTGGGAAACCGTCGAGCTGTCGCTATCCGAGGTTATTCAGACGGCTTTGAATGCCACCCAGGCTCTCACCATCGAGACGAAGTTGAAAGTAGACACCGAGTTAAGCCCTGACCTGCCGACCGTCCAGTGTGATAAGGACAGGCTGGTGCAGGTAGTAACAAACTTGCTCAGCAATGCCATCAAGTTCACCCCTGAGGGAGGGGCGATTCAGCTGAAAGCGCAAGTTCAAAACGGAAGTAAATCAGGGGAAAACTCCAACATGACAATGGTTTCGGTCTCCGATAGTGGCATTGGCATTGCCCAAAAAGACTACAAAGGCATTTTTGAGAAGTTCAAGCAGGTGGGAGATACCCTCTCAAATAAACCCAAGGGAACCGGCCTGGGGCTACCAATCTGCAAGGAGATAATAGAACACTATGGCGGCAGGATTTGGGTAGAGAGCGAACCGGGCAAGGGCAGCACCTTTTTCTTCACCTTACCTATCACCCAGAAAAGAGGGGCGAAAGCACCGAAAGCTCCCGAAGTCAAGAAGGAAGAAGTCAAGGTTGCTGTTAAAGGAGGCAAGAAAATTCTGGTGGTGGATGATGAAGCCAACATTCGCCGCTTCTTAAAACATGAACTTACCAATAGAGGATACCAAGTGCTTGAAGCCTCAGGGGGTAAGGAGGCGATAGACCTAGCCAGGGAACACCACCCCGACCTGATAACTCTAGACGTTGTCATGCCCGACATCAGTGGGCACGACGTGACGGCAGTGCTTAAAAACGACGCTGCTACCAAGGATATACCCATACTAGTCCTGTCCATAGTGGAGGAGAAGGAAAAAGCGTACAAGCTGGGAGCAAATGATTTCGTGACCAAACCTTTTACCATGAAGTCGCTAACCGAAAAGATAAACCGATTGCTGCAAGATGCTGAAATACGAGATGCCCACAAAACGATACTAGTAGTAGATGACGACAAATCTCTGGTCAGGTCGATAAAATACAGACTGGAAAAGAAAGGCTTCTCCGTTGATACCGCTTACGGTGGCAAAGAAGCACTAGAAATGGCTGAGGGGCACCATCCCAACCTCGTCCTACTGGACATAGTGATGCCAGAGATGGACGGGTATGAAGTCATGAAGGCATTGAAGCACAAGCCCAACACTGCTGGCATACCTATTGTGGTTATGACCGGTGTTGAAAACGTTGGCGGTAAGGTTAAAGCACTATCAGTGGGAGCAACTGAGTACCTCAATAAATCCAGTGGGTTTGACCAGCTACTCAAGGCTATAGAGGGTATTCTATACAATAAGTCCGGGGGGTGAGTTTATTTTTCTGCTGCCAGCAAAGATTCTATCTTGCCTAACAGCACTAACCGCTCCACCGGCTTGGTGAGATACTCATTCGCCCCGACTTGAAGCCCCATGGACTTATCAGCAGCCTGCCCCTTGGCTGAGAGCATCAGGATG
Organism: uncultured Dehalococcoidales bacterium; assembly: GCA_964456815.1. GTDB lineage: Bacteria > Chloroflexota > Dehalococcoidia > Dehalococcoidales > BS750m-G39 > CAVTZP01. The sequence continues at coordinate 4,451 of CAYWCO010000043.1, forward strand.
GGTAACTGGGCAGTCTGAGCCTCATCGCGCAGACGGTGGCAAATCTCAAAGCCATCTATCCCCGGTAGCATAACGTCAAGGATGAGGAGGTCAGGGTTTTCCCCTTTTGCCTTGGTCAAGCCCTCCAGGCCGTTCATGGCAGTGAGCACCTCATAGCCCTCTTTTTCCAAAATATAGCTCGTTGCCCTCAAGACGGCGGGGTCGTCCTCAATAATCAAAATCCTTTTAGCCATGAAACCCCCCTGACTTTCTACTAAAGGACTATTATAACATATGCGCCGTGCCTCGTCAGCATTTTCCGCGTTTACTTGACAACGAGGGAGGTAGCCATATAAGATTTCTCAAGCTTGAGGAGGGAGCAGATTATGGCAAAATGCCTGTTACTAAAGGAACTATCCCGGTATAATATCGGCACCTGGGCAGATATTATCTATAGAAATGCGCTCCTCTATCCCGACCAAGAAGCCTTCGTCTACGAAGATACCAGGATAACCTTCTCCGAATTCAATACCAGGGTAAACAGGCTGATTCACGCCCTACGCAAGATGGGGGTAAAAAAGGGGGATGTGCTTGGCATCCTATCCTGGAGCTGCCTGGGGTTTGCGGAGGTATACGGGCTAACAATGAAGGGGGGGTTCATTGCCTCGCCTTTTAATCCCCGCTTACAGTCCAGCGAGCTGGAATATATTATTAACTATTCCGAAGCCAACACCATTTTCGTCGGGCCGGAACTGCTAGAAGTAGCCAATTCCTTAAAACCACGTCTATCCAAGGTAAAGAATTTTATATCCTTTGAAACCTCCGCCCCGGGGATGACGGCTTACGATAAGCTGCTGGCATCACATTCCGGGGAAGAGCCTGATATTCAGCTAGAGGAGGATGACCCAATCTGCATAATTTATACCAGCGGCACTACCGGCGTCCCCCGCGGTGCCCTCTATACTCAACGCCGCTTCATAGAAGACGCCAAGACCCTGGTTATAGATATGAGTCTGCAACCGGGAGACAAGCGCGTCCAGATAACGCCCCTTTTCCATATCGCCGGGAATACCCACTTCCGCTCCTCCCTCTACACCGCAGGGTGCAATATCATAGTGAAATTCTTTGACCCGGCAAAAACGCTACAGATTATCCAGAAGGAGCGGGCTACCCATATGGACTTTGTGCCCACTCATCTGGTGGCGATGCTTAATCTGCCCGAAGCCGATAAGTATGACCTCAGCTCAATGAAGTTTCTATGGTATGGTGCCTCACCCATGCCCTTAGAGATATTAAAGAAAGGGATGAAGGTTTTTGGGCCCATCTTCGGGCAGGGGTACGGGCAGAGTGAAAGTGGCCCCGCCATCTCCCACATGTCAAAAGATGACCATAATGTCCTGGATAGACCGGAGAGGGAACAGAAGAAGCTTATGTCGGCGGGGAGGCCTGATATCGGGGTGCAGGTCAGAATCGTGGATGATAAGGGTAACGATGTTGAGCCCGGTGAGGTGGGGGAGATAACAGTCCGGAGCAAGCAAATCATGGTTGAATACTGGCACAAGCCCGATGATACCAAGGCTAATATCGTTAAGGGCTGGCTTCATACCGGGGATATGGGCCACTACGATGATGAGGGCTATATCTACATCGTAGACCGGAAAAAGGACCTGATTATCTCCGGTGGGGAGAATGTCTATCCCAGAGAAGTGGAGGAGGTTCTCTACCAGCATCCCGCCGTCTTAGAAGCAGCGGTCATCGGCATTCCCGACCCATACTGGATAGAAAAGGTCCACGCCGTAGTAGTGACCAAGAAAGGGAAAACCACCACCCCCGAAGAGCTTATTGCCTTCTGCAAAAAGCACATTGCCGGTTATAAGACACCAAAGTCAGTTGAGCTTGTTGAGTCCCTACCCAAGAACCCCGCGGGCAAGATTCTGAAGCGGGAGCTAAGGGAGAAGTACCGGAAGGAGTCACCGGGAAAGGCTTAATACCGGCTAATCTTTTACCTTGGTCTCTTTCTCCAATACTTCAGATAGAGCCCTGAAACCCTCGCCGCCAAAAGACTTGAACTGCAGGGTAAGCAACTCCGAGTACTTAAAACCCTTAGAGCTAATCCAGTCCCTGTGCACCTTATCCCCCCGCCCAATCATATGGCGGGCTAAATCAAGGGCACTCTTTGAGACCTTATTGCACACCGGGCAGTGATAACTCATAGACAAACCCTCCTGCCTAGTTGGCATCAACGCCTTATTTAGACTTCTTTTCTTTCTGCTTCTCCTTTAGCGCCCGGAGAACCTTCTCCGGGGTTATAGGTAAATCATTTACTCTCACACCGACTGCCTTATACACCGCATTACCTATGGCACCGGCAGTGGGATTGGTCAGCCCTTCGCCGGCTTCCTTGGCACCAAACGGTCCCTCAGGCTCATAGGTGTCAATCTCCAGAATCTTGGTCTCCGGCATATCCAGGGAGCGGATGAGCTTGTAATCAGCTATGGATGGATTAAGTATCTTGCCCTCATCCATTGGCTGGTCTTCACAGAAGCCGTAGCCTCCGGCCATCATTATTGCTCCCTCCAGCTGCCCTTCAATACCCACCGGATTGATTACGGTGCCGCTTTCATGGGCGGTGGTTACATTCAGCAGCTTATATCTGCCGGTCTCAGGGTCTACTTCCACCTCAGCCGCCTGCACGCCAAAGCTATAGGCAGGGGATATCATCCCCTTGCGGTGGGGGGTATAGTACCCCCGCCCCATGATGGCATTGCCGTCCTTACCCCTTATCGCCTCTTTAACGATATCAAAGTAGGATACACCCCTCTCCGGGCGGTCAACCAGGTGAATCCAGCGGTCCTTGATATCCATGTCGTAAACAATGTTGGGCCCCATCTTGGCGGCGGCAACCTCAAGGAGCTGGCGCTTGCAGTCGGCAGCTGCCCTTTTAACGGCATTGCCGTTCATCAGCGTCTCGCGGCTGCCCCAGGCACCGAGGTCAGGGGGGCAGATGCCGGTATCGGCAGCGTGTATCCTGATATCATCAAGTTTCACCCCCAGCTCCTCGGCACAGATCATGCTCAGTGTGGTATCAGAGCCCTGACCAATATCACAGGCACCGGTGAACAGGTCTACCTTGCCGTCAACATTTATCCTGACTACAGCTGCGGAGAAGGCATAAGGGGTATCAAACCAGTTAAAGATACCGCCGGACATAAAGCCGTAGGCGGATACACCTATGCCGTGGTTCGGGGGCAGCTTACCCCGCTCCTTGATGTGCTCCTCAATCTTGTCCAGGCACTGGTGCAGCCCACAGCTCTGGATAAAGGCCTGCCCCGGGACCTCGTAATTGGGCGTCATTCCATTTTTGCGCCTGATTTCAACGGGGTCTATCCCCAGGTCATCAGCCATCATGTCCAGTTGTGACTCACCAACAAAGGTGGACTGGGGAGCGCCGAAGCCACGCATAGCTGATGTTGGCGCCGTATTGGTATAGACCCGATAGCCGTCATAGCGGTAGTTAGGATACTTATAGGGGAATGAAGAGAAGAAACCGGTGAGGTAGAGCGCCGTAGCTCCCATAGCCGTATAGGCGCCGCCCTCGGTGATAACCCGGGCTTCCTTAGCCAGCAGGGTGCCGTCTTTCTTGGCACCAAGTTTAAGAAAGTAGTACATTGGAGTCCGCCGCTTGGTAGCGGTAAACTCCTCTTCCCGGCTAAGGACTATCTTTACCGGCTTGCACAGCTTCATGGACAATATAGCGGCGCAGAACTGGGCAGTATCCAGCTCAAACTTGCTGCCGAAGCCGCCACCGGTAGGCGGTTTGATTACCCTTATATCGCCCTCTCTCAGCCCGGTCATATCAGCCATTAGTCTCTGTATATAATAGGAAGATTGGGTTGAAGTCCACACCGTCATCTTGCCGCCATAGTCATAGCTAACTACGGCATCGTGGGTCTCCATGCAGACATGGGCCTGTGATGAGCATTTGAACTGGTCTTCACGAATATGGTCGCACTTCTTAAACGCCTCATCAACGTCACCCCACTCAATATGACGGTTGATATTGAGATTAAGCTCAACACCGTCATGAATCTGGGGTGCATCCTCCTTAATCGCCTCCATGGGGTCAAACACCGCCGGTAACGGCTCATACTCAACATCAATTAAGTCCAGCGCCTCCTCGGCGGTATCCTCATCAATGGCGGCTACTGCCGCCACGGCGTCGCCGATGTAGCGAACTTTATCCCGGCAGAGGATTTCCTCATCGCACAGTTCAGGGAAGCGCCGCCAGATGCCCTGCTTACGCCCCAGGGTATCCTTGCCCGTGACCACCGCCTTTACCCCAACCAGCCTTTTCGCTTTACGAGTGTCAATCTTGAGAATCTTGGCATGGGGATAGGGGCTTCTCAGGACTTTGCCGTAGAGCATACCGGGTAGAACCAGGTCGAAGGTATACTTAGCGCTACCGGTTACCTTTTCCGGTCCGTCAACTCTATGTACCCGCGTACCAATTACTGAATACTTGCTCATTTCGCCTCCTTATACTCACCCTTAACCACAGCGGTTAAGG
>CAYWCO010000044.1:0-8931 GCA_964456815.1 uncultured Dehalococcoidales bacterium
GTTAAGAATTTCTATAGTATTTTAGCCTCTCTTAGTTTCAGGGCGAGATTAACTGCCGCTTCCTCAGGGCTCTCCCCCTCAATAACCTCGCACTTCCCCTCACGAACCGGCTGGAATAGCTTGAGCAGTTTGGTGCGCCTGCCCCCAGCCCCAACCTGCGACGGCTCCACCCCGATATCACCCGGTTTCCAGACAACCGCCTCCTTCTTCTTAGCCGCCATAATTCCCTTTATCGTGGGGTAGCGGGGCTCACCAATCTCATTGCTTACCGTTATTAAAGCCGGCAGCGATAACTCAATCACCTCATAGCCCTCGTCGGTCACCCGCTCCACCCTTGCCTTGCCATCGGTGATTTCTATCTTCTTGACCAGGGTTATACTGGGCAGCCCCAGTAACTCGGCAATGCCCGAGCCTACCTGCCCCGCATTCCAGTCAGAAGCCTCCCTGCCGCAGAAGACTATATCACAGTCACCTATCTTCTTGATGGTCATCGCCAGGGCGTAGGCGGTTGAGTAGCTGTCACCGCCGTCAAAGGCTTCATCCTCAAGCAGGATGAGCTCGTCAGCCCCCATCGCCAGCGGTTTCTTAACTATGTCCCGGAGCTGGTTTGCTCCCAGGCTTATAGCGGTGACCTTGCCGCCCACGGCATCCTTGATTTTTAACGCTGCCTCTACGGCATATTCGGCGTAGGGGTCAACAATCGGTGACACACCCGGGGGCGGCACCACCTTATTGGCGGAGGGGTCAATCTTAAAGCTGGCTGGCGGTGCTTCAGGGTCAATCACCTGCTTGATGCAAACAACCATATTCATAACAACTAATTCCTCCATCTAGGGCAAAGCCCAACTGATTAATTTAGCAGTGTAGCCGTTATCTGTCAAGTTAAGCCGAGGCTTACCACCCGCTCTATACCGCTCAGGTCAGGCAGGATATGGATTTTCCCACCGGGGAAGAGGTCATAAAGCAAGGTGGTTACTACTCTGCCCTGCCCCTCCCCTACCTCCAGAAGCAAAAAGCCGCCGGGGCGCAATCTGCCACCCAGCTGGCGGCAGAGCCGGCGTATTTTTTCCATTCCATCTTGACCCCCGTCAAGCGCCAGCCGCGGCTCAAAGCTAACCTCGCTTAGCTGCGACCTTCTGACATAGGGGAGATTGGCTATTATAAGGTCAACCGGCTCCGGCACGGGGTCAAGCATATCGCCGTGGAGGAGATAGACCCTGCCCGTTACCCCGTGTTTCCGGCAGTTAATGAGGGCAACCTCAAGGGCTGGGGCTGATATATCGCTGGCATAAATCCTGACCTCCGCTAATTCAAGCGCCAGACTGACGGCAATAGCCCCAGAGCCGGTGCCAACCTCGGCTATAGTGGACAAGGGATGCCCCTGAGCCAGAGCCAGGGCTTCTTCCACCAGTAGCTCGCTCTCCGGGCGGGGGATGAGGACGCGGGGGTCAACATAGAAATCAAGACCGTAGAACTCCCGGTGCCCGGTTATATAAGCCGCAGGCTCGCCACTCAGGCGACGCTCAAGCAGTTGCCGGAAGGCTTTCTCCTGTTCGGGGTTAAGTTTGCGGTCAAGCTCCAGATACAAGCGGGTGCGACTTATACCTAAGGTATGCCTTAATAACAGCTCGCACTCCAGAGGGGTATCCTCAACATTTTTTTCGGCAAGAATACCTCGGGCGCGGCTAAGGGCTTGTTTCAGGCTCACGCCAGCTGCCCTTCCAGTTGCTTTGCCCGCTCGCTGGTGGCTAGGGCATCTATGAGCTCGCCAAGCTCGCCCTCAAGGACACCCTGGAGGTTATGCAGGGTTAGGCCAATGCGGTGGTCAGTAATGCGGTCCTGGGGAAAATTATAGGTCCTTATCTTTTCGGCGCGCTCGCCGGTGCCGACCTGGGAGCGGCGCTGCTTGGTTATCTCCTCTTCCTGCTTACGCTTCTCTATATCAAGAAGGCGGGCTCGGAGCACGGACATCGCCTTCTTTCTATTTCTCAGCTGCGAGCGCTCGTCCTGGCAGGTGCTGACCATTCCCGTAGGCAGGTGGGTAATACGGACGGCGGTGGCTACCTTATTCACGTTCTGTCCCCCCGCCCCTCCACTGTGGTAAATATCAATCCTAAGATCGCTGGGGTTAATTGCCACCTCCACTTCATCAGCTTGAGGGAGAACGGCTACCGTAGCCGTTGAGGTATGAATCCTGCCTGAAGATTCGGTGACCGGTATTCGCTGCACGCGGTGCACCCCCCGCTCATACTTCAGGCGGCTGAAGGCGCCCTTACCCCTTACCTCAAATACAATTTCCTTGAAGCCGCCGACGCCGCTTTCATTGCTATCAACAATGTCTACTTCCCAGCCTTTGGATTGGGCATACCTGGTATACATGCGAAAGAGGTCGGCGGCAAACAGCCCGGCTTCATCACCACCAGCCCCCGCCCTGATTTCCATGATGATATCCCTTTCATCACTGGCATCCTTGGGCACGAGGGTAAGCTTCAGCTCTTGAAGCTGGCGTTCCCGCTTTGTCTCCAGGTTTTCTATCTCCTGCTTGACCAGGGTGCTCATCTCTTCGTCAGACTCAGAGGTCAGCATTGATTTCGTCTTCTCAAGCTCCTTTGAGGTCGCCTTGTACCGCTGATACCTGGTTACCACGTCCTCAATGCCCGCCTTCTCCCGAGCCAGTGCCTGCAATTTCTTCAGGTCAGTGGCTATCTCAGGCCTGGCCATCTGCTCATCTAGCTCCTGATAGCGGCGCTCTATCTGTTCAAGTCTGTCCCACATAGTTTTATTCCTACGAAAAAATTATAGCACAGGCACAGCCAGCGCTCAAACTTGGGGTTAATTCTGCCTAGTGGTGGAGGTGTATCCACTTTATAATAAGCCGCACACGCCACGAGGGCGGGCGGGAAAAAAGACATATGCCAAAAACGTGGAGGGGTAGAGGTCAATACATAAAAAATAAGCTCCCCGAGCTGGACTCGAACCAACAACCTAGCGGTTAACAGCCGCCCGCTCTACCATTGAGCTATCGGGGAACGGCTGAAGGTAATAACACTATTCCATTATAGAGGTCTAAATTAAACGATATCTTTAGGTAGCTGCTGGAGTTTCACCCGGGTGCAGCTTCTTCCACTTATCAAGTAATTGCTCCCGACTTTCCTTATGGTCGGGGTCAGGGATGCAGCAGTCCACCGGGCAGACCTCGACGCACTTCGGTGAGTCATAATTGCCGACACACTCAGTACACTTATCGGGGTCAACTACGTAGATTTCATCCCCTTCAGAGATTGCCTCATTCGCACACTCCGGCTCACAGGCGCCACAACTAATACACTCTTCAGTAATCTTGTATGCCATATAAATTAACCTCCTGACTATGGCTTATTTTATCACTTACCTCATTCAGTTTCTAGCTCATCATGGGACGATTTTCCCCCCTCCTTCATCCAGATTCTATAAAGTTTCTCTCCACCTTCCTCAAAACACTTAAACCCCTTGCTATCTATCTCCTCTACCTCAACCTCGCCCAGCTCCCGGCATTGCTCAAGCCAGTTCCGGAAATGCTCCCCGCCACCGAAGTAAACCTTCCTCCACCTGTTTCCCCTCTCGTCTATTCTTTCTCTAACCAGCTCTTCCTGGGCTATTCTTTCCCTTTCCTCTCCTTGGGCCATCTTTACACCCATCATTATAGATTAAGGTCTAAGGCTTCACTTAGTCAAGTTTCTACTCAAAGACCTTAGTCCCTATCCTTACCATGTTCGCCCCTTCTTCTAGGGCAACCCGGTAAGAATTGGTCATCCCCATGGAAAGGTATCTCATCTCCACATTCGGTAGCCCAAATGCCTTAATCCGCTCAAATATTTTTCTGGTGGTTACAAAATAAGGTCTTGACTCCTCAGGGTCGCCAAAGCGAGGTCCCATGGTCATCAGTCCCATTACCTTTATGTTGGGCAAGCCTGAGAGCGCCGTTATTAAATTTTCCGCATCTTCGGGCAGGACACCTGACTTCTGCTTCTCCCGGCCGCTATTTATCTCAACCAGCGCCGGCATCACCTTGCCAACCTGAGCACACCGCTTGTCAATCTCCCGGGCTATTTCTACGGAATCAACGGTCTGTATCATATCAAAAAGTCTTACCGCTTTTTTCACCTTGTTTTTTTGGAGGTATCCGATGAAGTGCCATTCTACCTTATTTTCTACTACCGAATAGCTTTTCTCTGCTTCCTGGACGTAATTTTCGCCGATAATCTTTATGCCGGCTTCCACCGCCTCAAGCACCTCTTTAGCCGTCCTTGACTTCGCCGCTGCCACCAGCTCCACCCCGCCGGGCAGCTCACCTAATAGCTTTTGAACATTTTCCCTGATTCCCACAACCGGGCCTCCATTGAAAGCGGTCAAAAGGGACAAATAAAATGGCTGGGGACTCAGGAACCATGTCGGACTTTTTGCGCCCCGACTTGATTCCTAGATTGCATAAACTCATCAAGAGATGGCAACTTTCACAGCCCTAGCCAAAGGTATTATATCAGCAAACGCACAATACGGCAATGCAGTGTTATCTCTTCGCTTTCCTTATGCTTGAAATAATGCGTGCCATCCATACCAATTATGTTCCAGCATGTGCTAGAATCATCATGATGTTTATATTCAATTACTCCAACTTAATAGACCCGCTGTTAAAGGACCTCAGAGTATTCGTCACCAACTTTGCGGGTATTAAAGCTGGTGACCGCGCTCTAGACGTCTGCTGTGGTACTGGCGAACAAGTTCTGGATTATGTAAGACGTGGCATTATTGCTACAGGAATAGATAATGACCCAAATATGTTGAATGTAGCTTTGAAAAATAGGATGAGACATAATTTGCTAACCACATCTTTTCAACTCGCTGATGCAACAGAACTTCCATTTCCCAATGGCTATTTTGATTATGCCTCCATATCGTTTGGATTACATGATAAAACAAAGTTCATACGCAAAAGCGTGGTCTCAGAAATCAAGAGGGTTGTCAAACGAAATGGAATAATCATACTTGTTGATTTCAACGTCCCCTTACCGCAAAATGCTTCTGGGTTAGCTGCGCGGATGATAGAATTCTTTGCTGGCGGCGAACATTACCGCAGTTTCAAAGATTATCTTGCCAGTGGCGGCTTAGATGGCATACTTAAAGAACATGACTTAGTTGAATTAAATAGAACACAGCTCAAGAGCGGATTAATAGGAGTCATAAAAGTAATTAACAATTAGCCTGTTAAAGTGGCTGCCGAGCCAGGATTCGAACCTGGGCTAAGGGATCCAAAGTCCCCTGTGCTACCACTACACAACTCGGCATTTTATTTGTGCCGAAGGTCGGGCTCGAACCGACATGGAGGTTGCCCTCCAACAGTTTTTGAGACTGTCGCGTCTGCCTATTCCGCCACTTCGGCTTACAGCTCAAATGGAGCGGAAGACGAGATTCGAACTCGCGACCCTCTCCTTGGCAAGGAGATGCTCTACCGCTGAGCCACTTCCGCCCAACACCTCAACACCCGCAAAAATCTCCGATTTTCGCGGGGACCCGTCTTATGGTGCCGAGGCCCAGAATCGAACTGGGGACACCTTGATTTTCAGTCAAGTGCTCTACCGACTGAGCTACCTCGGCGCAAAAATCATTGTAGCTACTGGCTATATTAGTGTCAAGCAACTTCGCCTAATGTGCTATACTGGTTAGCTGTGCGGCGCAGGGTTTTAGGTCTTAACCCCAACGTCTTCTTCCTCGGCATGGTCAGCCTGCTGACCGATGTCTCAACCGAGATGATTTTTACCCTCGTCCCCCTCTTTCTTGCCAATGTGCTCGGGGCAACGACCGCTATTGTCGGTCTTATCGGCGGGGTATCCGAGAGCGCCGACGCCATCTTCAGGATATTCAGCGGCTGGTTCAGCGACAGGGTGAGAAAGCGCAAGCTTCTGGCGGTAATTGGCTACAGCATTTCTACCATCGCTAAACCCTTTATGTATCTGGCAACGAGCTGGGCTAGCGTGCTGGCGATTAGATTTGGCGATAGGCTGGGGAAGGGCATCCGCACCTCCCCCCGCGATGCCCTGGTGGCTGACTCGGTGGCGGCGGGGGAAAGGGGGAGGGGCTTTGGCCTGCACCGGGCAATGGATACAACTGGCGCTGTCCTCGGCCTGGCGTTCGCCGCCGTAATTATCTATTTTGTCCAGGGCGGGGGGCTTGAGCTTAGCCTGAAGACCTACCAGTGGCTGATATTAGTCGGCGTGGTGCCGGCAGTGCTGGCGGTAGTGGTGCTGCTATTCTTTGTCCACGAGAGGAAGTCCCCACCGGCTGCCCAGAAGTTGCCCCTCTTGAGGTCGGTCGGTGGCTTTGATGCCCGCTTCAAGCTGTTCCTGGTAATTATGGCGGTGTTTACCCTGGGCAACTCCAGCGATTTCTTTGTCATTCTGCGGGCGCAGAACCTGGGGGCATCTGTTTTCTATGTGGTCTTGATGCTCGTCCTGTTTAATCTTACCTACGCTGCTACCTCGCTGCCGGCGGGGGTGCTTTCAGACAGGCTGGGGAGGCGGCGGGTTATCGCCGTGGGCTGGTTCATCTATGCCCTGGTATATCTGGGGTTTGCTATGGCATCGGAGCCATGGCAGATATGGCTGCTCTTTGCCTTTTATGGAGTCTATTACGGGATGGTAGAAGGGGTGGCGCGAGCCTTTGTCGCCGATTTGGTCCCCGCGGAGAGGCGGGGCACCGCCTTCGGGCTATATCACGGGGTGGTCGGGCTTACTCTTCTGCCCGCCAGCCTGCTCGCCGGGTGGCTATGGCAGGCTTTTAGCCCCGCCGCTCCTTTCTTCTTCGGCGCCGGTCTTGCCTTTATAGCCATGGTGGGGATTATGGGGCTGGTGAGGGAGTGATGGATTTCTATGTCTTCTATGGTTCCCAGTCAATATGGTAAGTGCCATCTGGGTTTCTAGATACTTTCCCTCGCCATTCTTTTGTTTTATTATAGTCATCTAGTAGTCTTCTTACAGTTTTTGGGTCAACTGCTGAGCTAGGAACTAAATTCACTATAAATTCCAGTATTTCTTCTGTTCGTCTTTGTGTCCATCTGTGTACTTCCTCCGTCCTTCTTTTCGTGAGCACATATACGAGAATAGCTACCGCTACACTAACGCTAGTGCCTATTATGCCCCAAAGGTCAACTGTCATAACAATACCTCCTTATCCAGCCTAGTGCCCCACTATAGCACCACATTATCAATCAGTCTACCGCATATGTGAATCTATGTGATATAATCGAGGTGGGAGAAATTAGCCATGAGTGGATTAAAATGCCCTAATTGCGGTGCTGCCACAGCATTTACGCCAATATTTCTCGGAAGCGGAAGGGTTCTAGGTTTTATTGATGGCACTCGAGAAGCAGCTCACAGCACAGGAGTAGTTCCAGCAGTTATGAAAGTACGCTGGGAGGGTATCCAGTATGCACTTTTGTGCTGCCAAGAATGTGGGCGCTTGTTTGCGGTAGCAGACTCGTCTAATAGCGAAGGTTGGCGTGTTGTCCATCCTATACCGCATAAACCTGCATCTAATAAGATACCAGAGCCAATCAGAGGTGAGTTTGAAGAAGCTAGTCTTTGCTTCGCTGTTAGGGCGTATAGGGCTTGTGCAGCGATGTGTCAAATAACGTTAGAATCTTTGTGGCAGAACAAAAAAGTGTCAGGACTAAACCAACTGCGAGACGACGGCATCATTTCACAAAGACTTTTTGACAGGGCTACTGAAATTAGGCTATGGGGAGACATAGTTAAGCATGAACCCATTGCTGAATCCGTATCAAAAGATGACGCGGAGGAACTCCTAACATATTTGGAAGATATTCTAAACCACGTTTATGTAGAGCAAGCACGTTATGAAGCTTTTAAACAGAAGCGCAAACGCATAGAAGAGTCAGCAAAGAAGTAGCTAAATCTTCTACCCCACCACCACATTATCAATCAGCCTGGTCTTGCCAATCTTTACCGCCAGCGACACCAGAGCCGGGGGCTTGACCAAATCCAACTCGTCTAAGGTCTCGGCATCGGCGATGCTGATATATTCAATATGCGCCAGGGGCTGCTTTTGAATAAGCTCCGTCATCTGCCGGCGGATGGCTTGGGCGTCCTTCTCACCCCCGGAGAAGAGCTTCTGCGCCAGAGTTAGCGCCTGATATAAGACGGGGGCTACCCTTCGTTCCTCGGGGCTTAGATAGGTATTGCGACTGCTCATCGCCAGACCGTCGCCCTCGCGCACCGTGGGCACGGCAACGACCTCCAGGCTCATATTAAGCTCAGCCACCATCTTCCTGATAACTATAAGCTGCTGGGCGTCCTTCTGCCCGAAGTAGGCTTTATCCGGCTGGACGATATTGAAAAGCCTGGCAACGACCGTCGCCACCCCCCGGAAGTGGCCGGGACGGGAGAGACCCTCCAATCTCTCGGCAATCCTGCCCACCTCCACCCAGCCATTGAACCCGGGGGGGTACATCTCACCCGCCGGGGGCATGAACACTACGTCAGTTCCTTCTTTCTCCAGCAGAGCCAGGTCGCGCTTGGGGTCGCGGGGGTAGCTATCAAAATCCTCGTGGGGACCAAACTGGGTGGGGTTGACAAAGATGCTGACCACCACCGAGGAGTTTTCGGCTCTAGCCTGCCTGACCAGAGCCAGATGGCCCTCGTGGAGATAGCCCATGGTGGGGACAAAACCAACCGGATGGGGGAGGTTGGGCCTCAGCTGTTTTATCTCGTTTATGGTCTTCAAGATTTTCATGCGACGAGCTATTATATCATAGCTTTAGAAACCTATCCCTCTGACCCCCTTCCCTTTAGTAATTTGTTAAGGGAAGGGGGAGTAGAGTAAGAGAGGGGCTTTGCCCCTCTCTAAAATCTCTTCCCCCTCTCCAAGAATGGAGAG
>CAYWCO010000045.1:0-8650 GCA_964456815.1 uncultured Dehalococcoidales bacterium
ATGGTAGCGCAACCGACTTGTAATCGGTAGGTTAGTGGGTTCGAGTCCCCTCTCGGGCTGGGATTTGGTGGTGGGGAGGGGTGCCGGAGTGGTTAATCGGAGCAGACTGTAAATCTGCCGCCTGAAATGGCTACGCAGGTTCGAATCCTGCCCCCTCCACTCTATATGTAGCCTAAAAATAATTTAGAATGGGAGCCCACATAGCTCAGTAGGTAGAGCACGTTCTTGGTAAGAACGGGGTCACCAGTTCGAATCTGGTTGTGGGCTCTGAGCCAAGGGAGGTTAAAAATGGCAAAAAAGAAGTTTGAGCGGGTTAAGCCTCATTGCAATGTGGGCACTATCGGTCACGTTGACCATGGGAAAACAACCTTGACCTCGGCGATAACCATGGTGCTGTCCAAGGCAGGTCTCACCGAATACCGTGAGTTTGGCTCCATTGATAATGCGCCTGAGGAAAAGGCACGGGGACTGACCATCGCCATTGCCCATATTGAGTATGAGACCGAAAAGCGCCATTATGCCCATGTTGACTGTCCTGGGCATGCTGACTACATCAAGAACATGATAACCGGCGCTGCCCAGATGGACGGGGCTGTCCTGGTGGTTAGTGCCCCTGATGGTCCCATGCCTCAGACCAGGGAGCATGTCCTGCTGGCTCGCCAGGTGGAGGTGCCTTCTATCGTGGTTGCCCTTAACAAGATAGACCTTATGGAGGACAAGGAGCTTCTCGAGCTGGTGGAGATGGAGGTAAGGGAACTGCTTAGTAAGTACCAATTCCCCGGTGATAAAACCCCCATTATCAAGATAAGTGCCACTAAGGTTCTTGAGTGTGGCTGTGGCAAGAGGGAGTGCCAGTGGTGTGGCGCCGTCTGGGAATTACTTGATGCCATAGATAGCTATATCCCCATCCCCCCCCGACCCAAAGACCAGCCCTTCTTGATGCCGGTAGAGGATGTCTTTAGCATCAAGGGGCGGGGCACCGTGCCCACAGGAAGGGTGGAGAGGGGAATGGTTAAAGCCGGCGATGAGGTTGAGATAGTTGGCTTGAAGGAGACCCGAAAGACGGTGGCTACCAGCCTTGAGATGTTCCATAAGATGCTGGATTATGCCGAGCCGGGGGATGCCGTTGGTATTCTGCTCCGCGGCGTAGAGCGAGAGGATATAGAGCGGGGCATGGTACTGGCCGCGCCCGGGTCAATTAAGCCCCATACCTACGCTGATGCTGAGGTATATGTCTTGAGTAAGGAGGAGGGGGGCAGGCATACCCCGTTCTTTAATGGGTATAAGCCCCAATTCTATATCAGGACTACTGATGTTACCGGCACAATTGAGCTGCCGGAAGGGGTGGAGATGGTTATGCCCGGCGACAACATAAAGATGAAAATAAAGCTTATCTACCCCGTAGCCATGGAGAAGGGTCTTCGTTTTGCTATCAGAGAGGGAGGTAGAACGGTAGGCGCTGGCACCGTTACCAGTATCATTGAGTAGAAATGGCAAAAAAGGGTGAAGCGCGAATTATTATCCACCTTGCCTGCACCGACTGCAAGGAGAGGACATATACGACGACTAAGAACAAGAGGAATGATTCCCAGCGTTTAGAGCTTAGAAAATATTGCCCCCGTTGTCGCACTTATACCCTTCATCGGGAGATAAAATAGTGGCGGGCAATTAAGGGATAGGCGGGACTTCTCTAATGACTTATCATGGTGTTCCTACCAAGCGTTCCAGGTTTAAAATCGTTGGTGATATTATAGCCGAGCTGAAGAAGGTAACTTGGCTCACCAAGCGGGAAGCGGCTTATTTGACCTTCCTGGTATTGGTTGTTGCCGTTATCGTGGGCATAATTTTGGGGTCTGCTGACTTAGGTTTTTATAATATAGTGCAGAACTTCTTTCTGGGTCAATGAAGGCTTGCTTTCCTAATCTTATGCTTAATATGAAGTAGAGGGAGAGTCTGCGTTTTTAAGAGTCTTGGTTGAATGAGGTTATCGGTGGCAGAGAATCAAAAAAGCTGGTTTGTGGTTCATACCTACTCCGGGTATGAGGAGCGGGTTAAGAAGAACCTTGAGCAGCGCATCAAGCTTATGGACGGGGGGGATGAAATCGCCGAGGTGATTATACCCACCGAGGTTGAGATTGAGGTTAGGGAAGGGCAGAGGCGTAATGTGGATAAGAAGATACTGCCCGGTTACATCCTGGTCCAGATGAAGATGACCGACCTGAGCTGGAATATAGTGCGTAATACACCTGGCGTTACCGGTTTTGTCGGTAGCGGAAATAAGCCGATGCCCCTCCAGCAGGAGGAGGTCGATAAAATCTTGAAACAGATGGCAGCCGAAGCGCCCAAGGTTAAGGTCGGTTTCCGTAAGGGGCAGAGCGTGAGGGTGACCAATGGTCCCTTTATTGATTTTGTCGGGGTGGTGGATGATATAAACACAGCCAAGGGCAAGGTCAAGGTGCTCCTGTCCCTTTTCGGGCGGGAGACGCCGGTTGAGCTTGATTTCTTGCAGGTGGAGAAACTCTAGTGGCGAAAAAGGTTAAGGCGGTAATTAAATTACAGATTGAGGCGGGGAAGGCAAACCCGGCGCCACCGGTAGGACCTGCCCTGGGACAGCACGGGCTTAACATTATGGCTTTTTGCAAGCAGTATAATGAGCGCACCGCCAAGCAGGCTGGCTCTATTATTCCGGTTGAGATAACCGTCTATGAAGACCGCTCATTTACCTTTGTTACCAAGACCCCGCCCGTTAGCGATTTACTAAAGAAAGCGCTGGGCTTGGAAAAGGGCTCTGGTACTACCGGTCGTGAGAGTGTAGGTAAGATATCCCAGGCTCAGCTTCGTGAAATCGCTCAGATTAAGCTTAAGGACTTGAATGCCACCAGCATTGAAGCCGCAGAGCGAATTGTCGAAGGCGCCGCCCGAAGTATGGGGATTGAGGTGGAATAGAGTGACAAAACACGGCAAGAAATATCTTGAGGCAGTAAAGGTTTTAGACCAGACAAAGTTCTATCAACCCCAGGAGGCTATTGAACTGGCTAAGAAGATGGCTTATACCAAGTTTGATGAGACGGTTGAGCTTCACCTCCGCATGGGTGTTGACCCCCGTGATGCCACCCAGCAGGTCCGTGGTGTTGCCCTCCTGCCCCACGGGTTGGGCAAGAAGGTACGCATCATAGTTTTTGCCGAGGGGGAGGTGGCGAGGGTGGCTGAAGCCGCCGGAGCCGATGCTGTTGGTAGCGATGAGTTGATTAAGAAGGTTGAGGGGGGGTGGTTGGACTTTGATATCGCTATCGCTACCCCGGATATGATGGGCAAGGTAAGCCGGCTGGGCAAGGTTCTGGGCAAGAGGGGGTTGATGCCTAACCCCAAGTCGGGTACGGTGGTAGCTGCTGATGACATATCCCGGGCAATAGACGAAGCCCAGAAGGGGAGGGTTGAATTTAAGCTGGACAGGACTGCCATCATCCATGTCCCTCTGGGAAAGGTTAGTTTTGACGAGGACAAGCTGATGAGCAACCTGACGGCGATAGTGGAGGCGGTGGTGAGGGCTAAGCCCAGTGGTGCCAAGGGCCAGTATGTTATAAGTGCCACCTTGACCACGAGCATGGGGGTGGGTCTGAAGCTTGACCTTACCCCAACCTTATCTTTAACCAGCGGTTGACATAAAGAAAGGGGATATTTATGGGAGAGGTTGCTATTGTCGGTGCCGGTCAGACGGCATTTACACGCCAGTGCGGGGTAAATATCAGGGAGCTATCCTTTGAAGCCTTTAAGGAGGCGATGGAGGGTCTGGATATTACCGCCGAGGATATAGACGCCTCCATTATTTGTTCGGCGCCGGAATATGATAAACAGCGTTCACCGGCTGGCTTGATATCGGAGTATCTGGGGCTGACCCCCAAGCCAGCCTTCTATGTTGAGACGGTATGTTCCTCCAGCACCACCGGCTTGAGAGTAGCCTGGTCAATGATAACGGCCGGGCTTCACAAGGCGGTAGCGGTGATAGGTTTCCAGAAGATGTCTGAGCTCTCCTCCCGCGAGGCTGCCGAGAGGATGGGGAGGGGAGGGGACATAATCTGGGAGTCGCCCTTCGGCTTGACCATGCCCGCCGGTTATGCCCTCTATGCCCGCGCTCATATGGCTAAGTACGGTACTACCGAGGAGCACCTGGCTAAGGTGAGGGTTAAGAATTCGCACTACGGGGCGACTAATCCCAAAGCCACCTATCGCAAGGAGCTTGGGCTGGAGGATATTTTGAACTCGGAGGTGATAACCAGCCCTCTGAAGAAGTTTGATTGCTGCGCCAATGCTGACGGCGCTTCCTGTATCATAGTCGCCAGCGGGGATGTCGCCAAGGGGGCGTGTAAAGTCCCAATCTGGATTATCGGTCTGGGGGCGGCAACGGATACCATGAGCATGGCGGGGAGGGAGTCTCTTACCGGACTGAGGTGCGCTCAGGAGGCAGCCAAACAGGCATATAAAATGGCTGGTATCGGACCCCAGGATATTGATGTGGCTGAGGTTCACGATTGTTTTACCGTATCCGAGATTCTGGCTTATGAAGACCTCGGCTTCGCCAAGCCCGGGGAAGGAGTGGGGTTGATTGAAGATAAGCAGACCTATGTTGATGGCAAGATACCGGTAAATGTTGACGGCGGTCTTTTGTCTAAAGGTCATCCTATAGGTGCTACCGGTGGCTCACAGATTAGAACCATTGTCCGCCAGCTAAGGGAAGAGGCTACCGAGGCTCAGGTGAAGGGGCCGGAGGTAGGTCTGGCTCATAATATCGGTGGCATCGGGCAGTACGGAAATGTAACCATTCTCAGGAGGTAGCCAGTGGGCTTTGAGAATTTTGGTACGGTTAGCTTTACAACTGAGGCAAAGACGGCGGAATTTATAAACTACCTTGAGTCGGGTAAGGTAATGGCAACCAGGTGTAAGAAGTGTGGCACTGCTTACTTCCCGCCGAGGTTGGATTGCCCCGATTGCTTATCAAGCGAGGTGGAGTGGTTTGAGGTTGGGGGGAAGGGTGAGCTGAGAAGTTATACAAAGGTGAATTATGGGCCGTCCGGTTTTGAGGCAGACGCACCCTACACCCTGGCTCTGGGCGAGTTTGACGGTATTCAGATTCTCGCCCGTTTGAGCCGGGATATTGAGGAGAAGGATATCAAGGTTGGCATGAGCTTAACCGTTAGTCCGGTAAAATTGCCCGAAAACAGGCTTGCCTACGAGTTCAAGCGAGCCTAGAAGGAGAGATAGGCATGGTTGGTATCACGTCATATGGTGCTTATGTACCTCTGTTCAGGTTGAGCCGGGAGGTGCTGGCTAAAGGCGCCCGGGGGGAGAAGGCTATCGGCAACTTTGACGAGGATAGCGTAACCATGGCGGTGGCGGCGGCTAGCGATTGCTTAAAGGGCATAGACTGCGGGACAGTAGAAGGTTTGTACCTTGCCACCACCACCTCCCCGTATAAAGAGAAGCTTGCGGCGCCTATCGTGGCCATGGCGGCTGACCTCAGGGAGGACATTTTTACCGCTGATTTCGCCCATTCCCTGCGGGCGGGGACTTCCGCCCTCAGGGCGGCTGTGGATGCAGTTAAGGCCGGCTCGGCCAAGAAGGTGATGGTAGCCGCTGCTGACTGTCGCCTGGGAACGCCGGGCTCGGCCTTTGAGCAGAATTTCGGTGATGGCGCCGGCGCCCTGCTTATCGGCGACAGCGATGTTGCCGCCAGCATTGAAGACAGCTACTCGGTTTATAACGAGATATTTGATGTATGGCGGGCTGACGGAGATACCTTCGTTCGCTCCTGGGAGGACAGGTTTACCTCCACCCATGGTTATATGGAGGTGGTTGCTGGAGCCGTCTCGGGGCTGATGAAGAAGTCCGGCTCCAGTCCGGGCGATTTCGCCAAGGTTGTCCTCTATACCCCCGATGCCAGGCGGGTAGCGGGTTTAGCCGGGAAGCTGGGCTTCGACGTTAAGACGCAGCTTCAAGACCCGCTTTTTGCCGCCATGGGTAACACCGGGGCTGCCTTTCCCTTGATGTTGCTGGTAGCCGCCCTTGAGGAGGCTAAGGCTGGCGACCGTATTCTTTTTGCCAGCTACGGCAATGGCAGCGATGCCTTTATCCTGCAGGTAACCGAGCAGATAGACAAAATTAGAGACCGGCGAGGCATGAAAGGGCACCTGGCGTCAAAGAAGTTAGTCACTGACTATAAGACATATCTCACCTGGCACGAGATTTTGCCCAGGGAGGAAGCTAAGGAGAGTGTCAGGTTCTTTTCGGCTCCGGCGGCGTGGCGGGAGCGCGAGACTAACCTTAGGTTGCAGGGGGTTAAGTGCAAGGTCTGCGGGACAGTCCAGTTCCCTCCGCAGAGGGTATGCACTAAGTGCCATACCAAAGACCAGTTTGAGCCCTATCGGCTGTCTGGTAAGAAGGCTAAGATAGTTAGCTTCGCCATGGACTATGTGACCCCCGCCCCCGATTTGCCCACGGTTACCACCACCATTGATTTTGACGGTGGCGGCAGAATGGAGTGCTACATGACCGACGGCGAGCCGGAGCAGGTTAAGGTGGGTCTGCCGCTGGAGATGAGCTTTAGAAGGATAATTGATAGGGACGGCGCTCGCATTTACTTCTGGAAATCTATGCCGATAAGGGCTTAATTAATAGAATAAGCGAGGAGGGGTGTTTATGGAGAGTATTAAGGATAAAGTAGCGATAGTAGGTATGGGTTGTACCCAGTTTGGGGAGCTTTGGGATAAGGACTATAAGGACTTGATGGTAGATGCCTGCTATGAGGCTTTTGAGGATGCTGGCATTGAGCCCAAGGATATTCAGGCGGCATGGTATGGCAGTCGTGAGAGCGGTTTTACCGGCTCCCACCTGGCTAATGCCCTGAAGCTGGAGTATATTCCTGTCACCAGGGTGGAGAACTTCTGTGCCGGCGGCACTGATACCTTCAGGAATGCCTGTTATGGTGTAGCCGCTGGGATTTGTGATATCGCCCTGGCCTGCGGCGTTGAGAAGACCAAAGACCATTTCGGCGGATTTAACATGGATATTACCGACCCCTTTGACCGCAGTATGGTGGAGTGGGAGTTGCCGCCGGTAAGCCAGTTTGCTCAACTAGCCAATGGCTACTTTAATAAATATAAATTGAGCTATGAACAGGGCAAGAATATTCTGGCTAAGATAGCGGTCAAGAACCACCATAATGGGACGTTGAGCCCCAAGGCTCATTTCCACAGGGAGATAACCCTGGAGCAGGCAATAAATGCGCCCATGATTTCCTATCCCCTCGGCTTATTTGATGCCTGTGGTGTCAGCGATGGTGGGGCAGCCGCCATTGTAACTACACCTGAGATAGCGAAGAAGATGAGAAAGGACTACATCCTGGTGAAGGCGCTGGCACTGGATAATGGCGGTGGCCAGGGTAAGCTTCGCTCGGATTATGATTTCAGTTATATTCCGGAGACGGTTGAAGCCGGTAAGCTTGCCTATAAAGAAGCGGGGATTAAGACCCCCCGCCAGGAGATAGATATGGCCGTGGTGCACGATTGTTTCACCATCACCGAGCTTTTAATCTATGAAGACCTGGGATTTAGTCCCAGGGGCAAGGGGCCGGAGGATGTTGAAGCCGGCACCTACGAGCTAACCGGGGAGCTGCCGGTCAATACCGATGGCGGGCTCAAGTGCTTCGGGCATCCCCTATCCGCCAGCGGGCTGAGGATGATTTACGAAGTCTATAAGCAATTGCAGGGTAAGGCCGGTGCCAGGCAGGTGAAGAAGGCTGACGTTGGGCTAACCCATAACGTGGGGGGTGTTTGCGGCTACTTTAACTGTGCCGTGGCTATATTCGGGAAGCCTTGATTTTTAGTCCTTCCTGTGCTATATTGGGTAAGTCTTGATTTCTGGTTTTTCCTGAGACAGCAGGTGCTAATTCAGCTTAATAATGCCTGCCGAGGAAAAGGGCTTGAATGTTAAGTCCTTGTGCGGCAGGCGCAAGGACTTATTTTTTAAGGGGGTGATGAGAGATGCCCACGGAAAAGAAGGCGAAGGTTATTGATAACCTGGAGCAGGTTTTCTCCCGGTGCAGTATCGGTATTCTAACCGATTACCGGGGCTTGTCGGCTGCTGAGATGACTGAGCTGCGCCGCCGGCTGAGGGAGGCGGGTGTTGAGTATAAGGTGGTGAAGAATACCCTGGCCCGGATTGCCGCCCGGAAGGTGGGCAGGGAGGAACTGACAGGTTTCTTTGACGGCCCGGTGGCTGTTGCTTTTGGCTATGGTGACATACTCGAGCCAGCCAAGGTCTTAGCCGGCTATATTCAGGCTACCAAGTCGGTTATGAGTATAAAGGGGGGCTTTTTACCGGAGAAGCTGCTCACTTCAGATGATATTGCTACCCTGTCTGCCATACCATCAACCGAGGTATTGATAGCCAGGGTTTTGGCTGCGGTGCAAGGACCTATTGTGGCACTGGCCAGCTATCTTAGCGCCCCTATGCAGGGGATGGTGGGGGTGCTCCAGGCAAGGATTCAACAATTGGAGGGAGAATAAGATGTCAGAAGAGGAAGTTAAGCAAGAGGCGGAAGCGGAAGTTAAGCAAGAGGCGGAAGCGGAAGTTAAGCAAGAACCTGAAGCCAAAG
>CAYWCO010000045.1:8750-8820 GCA_964456815.1 uncultured Dehalococcoidales bacterium
CAGAGGAGCCCGAAGCTGAAGCCAAAGCAGAGGAGCCCGAAGCTGAAGCCAAAGCAGAGGAGCCCGAAGC
>CAYWCO010000046.1:0-8802 GCA_964456815.1 uncultured Dehalococcoidales bacterium
GATTCGAACCCACGGTAGCCAAAGGCTACACACGCTCTCCAGGCGTGCCTGATAGTCCACTCCAGCACCTCTCCACGGCGGAGAGGGTGGGATTCGAACCCACGCTTCGCTTGCGCGAAGACCGCTTTTCGAGAGCGGCACCATGAACCACTCGGACACCTCTCCGATTACCGTAATTATACCATAGCGGAATTTTTTTGTTATAATGTCGTAGTTTTTGCTGAAAAGGACTTTGGAATAGGTGCTAGCATTAAGCCAAATCCTTGCCATCACTATCTTCATTGCCATGTTCGTGGCGATTATAGTGGGTAAGGTGCATCGCTTTATTCCGGCCCTTATCGGTGCCGGCCTTACCCTGGCAATCGTCCTCCTTATTATCATGCAAAGTCCGGGGGCGGTTCTCAGCGTACTGAACCTTGAGCAGCTGGGACAATTGAGGTTCTGGGTACCGGGGCACGAGCCGATAATATCGCATGGCATAAACTGGCAGACCATTATCTTTATTGGCGGCATGATGACCATGGTGGAGGGGTTGGGGGAGGTGGGGTTCTTCCGCTGGCTATGCCTCTATGTGGCTAAGCTGGTCAATTACCGCGTTATCCCTATCCTGATTGCCTTCATGCTGCTTTCCGGCTTCCTGGCGATGTTCATTGATAGTATTACCGTGTTGTTATTCATGGCTACGGTAACTATTGAGCTGGCCCGCTTGCTTAAATTTGACCCCGTCCCGATAATAATTGCCGAGATTGTCGCCGCCAATACGGGAGGGAGCGCCACCATGTGTGGTGACCCACCCAACATAATAATAGGTACTGCCTTTGGCTATACCTTTACCGATTTTGCCATTAATACCGGTCCCATTGCTTGGATAGGTATGCTTTTCACCTTGGGCTTCTTCTACTATGTCTTCCGCAAGATTCTGGCTCCTCCTAAAGGCGTCTCCGGCGTGCCCCTCAATATTTATCCCGAACCTAGGGAGGCGATTATCAGCCCCCGCCTGTTCTTGTTAAATACTGCCATCTTTATCGTGGTGGTGATCTTGCTCATTACCCATGCTCAGACCGGGTTATCGGTGGCTTTAATTGGCGTTATTGCTGCCTTTCTCGCCTTGCTGGTGGCAGCCCGAGGGGCATTACATGTTATTAAGAGGGTGGACTGGCGGACCCTGCTCTTCTTTATTGGGTTGTTCATCTGCGTTGGGGGGCTGGAGGAAACCGGCGTGTTAAAGATGCTTGCCCAGTATATCGGCGATATATCCGGGGGGAGCCTGTTTCTGGTAATACCCCTCATCCTGTGGCTATCTGCCTTTGCCTCAGCCATTGTTGATAATATCCCCTTTGCCGCTACCATGGTGCCGGTAATTGCCAACCTGTCGCAGTCACATGGCTTAGCCTTACCCACGTTAAGCTGGACTCTAGCCCTGGGGACGGACATCGGCGGTAATGCTACCCCTATTGGGGCATCGGCTAATGTTGTCGGGACAGCCATTGCTGAAAGGGAAGGCTATCCCATCACTTGGGGGAGGTTTTGCAAGTACGCCATGCCGGCTATGATTTTGGTGGTATCCCTATGCTGGTTGTACTTGGTGCTGAGATACGCTTAATGGAGGAGAGAAATGTGGAAAAGAATTCTTATCCCGCTGGATGGTTCTAACCTAGCTGAGCAAGCCCTTGCCTATGCTGAGGAGCTGGCCGTAGCCTTTAGTTCTGAGCTTGTCCTGCTCTATGTCAGCGAGTCCAGGGAGAAGCAGTATCACCATATGCACCAGCTTTATGTTGAAGAGGTGGCAAAGCAGCTGAAGGAGCGCTTCAAGAAGCGTGCCAGGGTCAAGACCGTAGTTCTAAGCGGTGAACCGGCTGAGGAGATTATTGGCTATGCCGAGAAAAATAATATTAGCGTTATCATTATGGCGTCTCACGGCCGCTCCGGCATAACGGGGTGGGTAATGGGGGGTGTAGCCAGTAAGGTGCTTCATACAACGAAGGTGCCGGTGATGCTTATCAGGGTGGCCAAGCCTCCGCGAAAAGCACCCCGGAAGCGGCTGCTGGAGCGGGTCCTTCTTCCCCTAGATGGTTCCGAGACCGGTGAAGCCGCTGTGCCCTATGTTCAGGAGCTTATCAGTAAGCTGGGGGTAGAGGTTATCCTCTTTGGGGTGGTGGCAGGGGGGCGGCATGTCCGTACCGTTGGTGGTCTTGACTATATTCTTTACCCCGAGCAAGAACTGGAGTTGATTAAGACAGAAGCTGGGGGATACCTTGACCGGCTTTGCCAGCGCTTGGCGGCTAGGAAAGGCAGGGTGAGCGTTGAGCTTAAGGTAGGTGATGATATTGCCGGGGAGATTATTAAGTTTGCCAAGAAAGATAGTGTCAGCCTGATTGCTATATCTGCCCATGGGCACTCAGGCATTGAGAAATGGGTTTTTGGCAGTATTGCCAATAAGGTTGTGCAGGTTAGCAAGATACCGGTTCTGGTGGTCAGGACACAGATTAAGAAGCCGTAGCTATTTGCATCAATACCTTTCTATCGGTTATGATATTAGGTTGTATTCGCCCCTGTAGCTCAGGTGGATAGAGCACCAGCCTCCGGAGCTGGGTGCGAGCGTTCAAGTCGCTCCAGGGGCGTTGGTGTATTAGTGGGAGACTAAATGGCAGAAGAAAATCGGCTTATTGAAATTAGATGGCATGGTCGCGGCGGGCAGGGGGCGGTTACCTCCGCAGAACTGCTGGCGCAGGCGGCAATAAGTGAAGATAAGTATGCCCACGCCTTCCCTAGCTTCGGGCCGGAGAGGAGAGGGGCGCCGGTGATGGCTTTTGTCAGGATAAGCAGCCGCCAACCGATAAGAATAAGGGCGGAGATAACCCGGCCTGACGTGGTGGTGGTGCTTGACCCCGGGCTGCTCGGTGTGGTGGATGTCGCCTCGGGGCTCAAGGAAAACGGGTTGCTGGTGATTAATACCCGGGGCTCGTTTGATGACATTGAAGCTAGGTTTAAGACTAAGTGCAAAATGGCTAAGGTTGATGCCACCGCTATCGCCAGGGAGGTCTTGGGGATTCCGGTGACCAACACTACCATGATTGGAGCCTTACTTAAAGCCGCCGGCGTGGTTAAGCTGGAATCTGTGGTTGAACCATTAAAGCGGCGCTTTGGCCGGCTGGCGGAGAAGAATATTAAGGCGATGCAGAGGGCCTACGAGGAGACCGAAGTAAGGGAGTAAGACCAATGACCAAGCCTGAGGGCGAGATGACCTGGAAGGACCTGGAACTCGGCTCAATAGTAACTGAGCCGGGAAATGCCAGCCAGTACCAGACTGGCGACTGGAGGTCGGAAAAACCGCTCTTTGATTCCGGCAAGTGCATAAAGTGCGGCATCTGCTATATCTTTTGCCCCGAGGGGTGCGTTGAGCAGAATGCCGAGGGTTACTTTGAAGCCAATCTGTTTTATTGCAAGGGGTGTGGCATCTGTGCCCGCGAGTGCTGGCCCGGAGCCATTACCATGGTGCCCGAGGAGGAGTGAGGAGTGATGACAAAAAGGGTTGGTATTGAGGTTTCGCTGGCAATTGGTGAGGCGGTTAGACTGGCTAACGCCGATGTTGTCGCCGCCTACCCCATCACCCCCCAGACTCATATTGTGGAGCATCTGGCTGAGCTGGTAGCCAACGGTGAACTGGACGCATCCTATATTCCGGTTGAATCCGAGCACTCAGCAATGAGCGCCTGTCTCGGCTCGTCGGCGGTTGGGGCTCGGACCTTTACCGCTACCGCCGGTCAGGGGCTGGAGCTGATGCATGAGGTCTTGTATGTTGCCTCATCAATGAGGCTGCCGGTGATTATGACGGTGGCTAATCGAGCCCTGTCAGCGCCACTGAGCGTCTGGGGCGACCATTCTGATGTTATGGCGGTGCGTGATACCGGCTGGATTCAGATATTTGTTGAGAACGGGCAGGAGACGGTGGATAATGTCCTCTGTGCCTTCCGCATTGGTGAAGACCCCCGGGTGCTGCTTCCGGTCATGGTTCACCTTGACGGCTTCTACCTGTCGCACATGATTGAGCCGATAGTTTTCCCGGAGCAGAGCCAGGTTGACAGGTTTCTCCCCCCGTTTAAATACCCCCTGCCGCTTCACCCCGACAAGCCGGTAACTATGGGAGCCTTTGCCATGCCCGTTCTTTATCCCGAGACAAAGAAAGCCCAGGAGGTAAACCTGGAAGCGGCTAAGAAGGTTGTTCTTGAGTGCTGGGGGGAGTTTGGTAAGCTCTTCGGGCGAAATTATTCCCCGGTAGAGCACTACCACAGCGAGGATGCCAAGGTGCTGCTGTTGACCCTGGGCAGCTTTTCTGAAACGGCAATGACCGCCATAGATAAGATGAGGAGGGAGGGCAAAAGTGTGGGGCTGGTAAGGCTTCGCCTGTGGCGTCCCTTCCCCTTTGCCGAGATTCGCCAGGCTGTTAAAGATGCCGAGGCCCTTATCGTTCTGGATAGGGCACTCTCCTTCGGCGGTCCCGGCGGTCCGGTCTGCTCCGAGATACGCTCAGCCTTATATGGTGAAGCCAAGAGGCCCAAGGTCATCGGCTTCGTCGGCGGCTTGGGGGGCAGGGATATTACCCCGGCTGAATTTGAGGAGATAGTTAATAGAGGCATAGAAATCTCCCGTAAGGGAAGCGATAAAGAGTTTGAGATATTCGGGGTGAGGGAATAATGGAAAACTACGCCGTTTATGTTCCCAGGCTGGTAACCAAAAAAGAGAACTTCGCCCCCGGTCATCGGGCTTGTATCGGCTGCGGGGAGGCTCTGGCGGTGAGGCTTGCCTGCAAGGCGCTGGGGCAGAATGTGATAATTGCCAGTGCCACCGGCTGTATGGAGATAGTTTCCTCGCCACTGCCTTATACCTCCTGGCGCGTCCCCTGGATTCATACCCTGTTTGAGAATACCGCCGCCGTGGCTTCGGGCATAGAAGCCGGGCTGAAGATGCTGATGAAGAAGGGCAGAATTGCCCAAAAAGATATTAAGGTGGTGGCTATGGCTGGGGATGGTGGCACCAGCGATATCGGGCTTCAGGCGCTATCCGGAGCCCTGGAGAGGGGACACAACTTCCTTTACCTCTGCTTTGACAACGAAGCCTATATGAATACCGGCATTCAACGCTCTTCAGCTACCCCCTTTGGTGCATCTACTACCACTTCCCCTGCGGGCAAGGTGAGCATCGGGCAGGTTACCTGGAAGAAGGATATGCCGGCTATTGCCGCCGCCCACAATATCCCCTATGTAGCCACTGCCTGCCCCAGCTATCCCTTTGACCTGATGGCTAAGGTGGAGAAGGGGGCGGCTGTCCAGGGTCCGGCTTATGTGCATATCCTTTCGGTTTGCCCCACCGGCTGGAGAAGTCGTACTGATTTGACCGTCAGGATAGGTCGTCTGGCGGTGGAGACGGGGATATTCCCCCTGTATGAAGTGGAGAATGGCAAGTATAAGCTGAATTTTGATTTCCCCGAACTCAGGCCGGTTATTGATTATATGAAGCTGCAGGGCAGGTTCAGGCACCTCTCTGAGGAGCTAATCAATGAGATTCAGCAGCGGGTGAGTGCCGATTACGCTAAGCTTAAGGAGAAGGCGAGTGAAGGCAAAGGCTAAGCCAACGAAGCAGAAGGTAAAAACAGTACTGGATAGATATCAGCGCGACCAAGGCATGCTGGTAGCCATCCTGCAGGATGTCCAGGCGGAGTACAATTACCTGCCCAAGAAAGCCTTGATGGAGGTTAGCCAGGGTTTGGACATCCCGCTGACCCGGGTCTATAGCGTGGCCTCCTTTTTTAAGGCGTTCAGCCTGAAACCGAGGGGGCGCCACCTGATTAATGTCTGTCTCGGCACTGCCTGCCATGTCCGGGGGGCGGTTAGAATCTTGGACGAGATTGAGCGGGAGTTGGGCATCAAAGCTGGTGGAACCACCAAGGACCTTAAATATACCCTGGAGACGGTTAACTGTGTTGGCGCCTGTGCCCTGGGTCCTATAGTTATCATTGATGAGGAGTACTCCGGGCAGATGAAGACCGATAGGGTGGAAAATTTACTGGAAAGCTACAAGTAAACATGGAAAAGGAACAAATAGTAAATAGGCTAAATTCTCCCGATGAGCTGGAAGCATTGAGAGAATCAATAGTTAAAAGCAGAGACCCTAAGCAGAGGTGCATCGTCATATGTGGCGGCACCGGCTGCCTGGCTCTGGGAGCCCAGAAGGTTATAACCGCTTTCAGGCGGGAAATAGAAAAAGGCGGGCTGGAAAGCAAGCTGGCTCTGAGGATAACCGGCTGCCCCGGCTTCTGTGAGAGGGGTCCGCTGGTGGTAGTCAAGCCGGAAAATATCCTCTACCAGCAGGTAAAAAGCGAAGATGTTACCGAGATAGTCTCGGCGACGGTGAAGGGCAATATTGTTGATAGATTACTCTATGTTGACCCGAATACCGGCAAGAAGGTAACCCACGAACCTGAAGTGCCGTTCTATGAAAAACAAAAGCGCCTCCTCCTCGGCGACAATAGCAATATTGACCCCACCATGATTGAGGACTACCTGGCTCTGGGTGGCTATGCTGCCTTGAGCAAGGTTCTTTTTGAGATGTCCCCTGAGGGGGTAATTAAAGAGGTCAAGAAATCTGGTTTGCGGGGGCGGGGTGGTGGCGGCTTCCCCACCGCCGCCAAGTGGGAAAGCTGCCGCCAGGCGCCTGGCGATACCAGATATATCATATGTAATTGTGACGAGGGAGACCCCGGCGCCTTTATGGACAGGAGCCTTATGGAGGGGAATCCCCATAGCGTGCTGGAGGGGATGCTCATCGGCGCCTATGCTATCGGCGGTCACGAAGGCTATATCTATGTCCGTAATGAGTACCCGCTGGCGGTGAAGAATGCCGAGATAGCTGTTAAGCAGGCTGAGGAGTATGGGCTTCTGGGAAAGAATATCCTTGGTTCCGGCTTTGACTTTGCCGTTAAGATAAGCCGGGGAGGTGGGGCTTTTGTCTGCGGCGAGTCAACGGCGCTGATGGCTTCGCTGGAGGGCAAGGTTGGCGAGCCCAGGGCAAAGTATGTCCACACCGTGGAGAAGGGCTTGTGGGAGCAGCCGACCAATCTTAACAATGTGGAGACCTGGGCCAATGTCCCGCTGATAATCAAGAACGGGGCTGATTGGTACGCAAAGATAGGCACCGACGGCAGCAAAGGGACCAAGATTTTCTCACTGGTGGGTAAGATTAATAACACCGGTCTGGTGGAAGTCCCCATGGGGATAACCTTGAGGGAGATTATCTATGATATCGGCGGTGGTATTCCCGATGGCAAGAAATTCAAGGCGGTGCAGACTGGCGGTCCCTCAGGTGGTTGCATTCCGGAGAGTATGCTTGATTTGCCGGTGGACTTTGACGAGCTCGACAGGGTTGGCTCGATGATGGGGTCGGGCGGTATGATTGTTATGGACGAGAATAGCTGCATGGTGGATATAGCCAGGTACTTTATTAACTTCCTTGAGGGTGAGTCCTGCGGCAAGTGTATTCCCTGCCGCGAGGGGCTGAAGAGGATGAGCCAGATATTAACCCGCATCACTGAGGGCAAGGGTAAAGATGGCGATATTGACTTGCTTGAGCGGCTTTCGGCAACGCTTATCGATAGTTCGCTGTGTGCCCTGGGCAGTACCGCTCCCAATCCGGTGTTGACTACGCTGCGCTATTTCAGGGACGAGTATGAAGCCCACATTAAGGATAAGCGGTGCCCCGCCGGCGTCTGTAAGGAGCTGGTTACCTACCTCATTGATGAAGAGAAGTGTCCCGGTTGCGGGCTCTGCGTCAAAGCCTGCCCGGTGGAGGCGATAACCTCTATGGGGAAGAAGAAGCCGGTGGTCTTAGACCAGGAGAAGTGCATAAAGTGCGGCGCTTGCTACGATGTCTGCAATCTTGACGCTGTGATAAGGAAGTAAAGGCGGAAGAAATGGTTACACTGACGATTGACGGACGAAAAGTCCAGGCGGAAGAAGGGGCAACCATACTGGAGGTGGCGGAGGATAATAACATCTATATACCCACCTTGTGCTCCAACGAGGCAGTTAAGCCCTACGGTGCCTGCCGCCTGTGTCTGGTTGAGGTTACCAGGGGTAAAAGGGAAAGGCTGGTAGCCTCCTGCCTTTATGAGGTAGAAGAGGGTCTTGTGGTGAAGACCAACTCGGAGAGAGTTGCCAGTAACCGCAGGATGCTGATGGAGCTGCTGCTCGCCCGGTGTCCTAATAACAAGAAAATACAGGACTTGGCTCACCGGCTTGGCGTTGATGGGACAAGCTTTGAGCTTGAGGACAAGCAGTGCATTCTTTGTGCCCTCTGTGTCCGTACCTGTGCCGAGGTTGTCGGTGTCTCAGCAATCAGTTTGGTAGGGCGGGGTACTGGTCGGGCTATGGCTACCCCCTTTTACGAGCCTTCGGATGTCTGCATCGGCTGTGGTTCCTGCGCCTATGTCTGCCCTACGGGGGCGATATCGTTTGAAGACGTTGGTGACACAAGGTACATTAAATGGCCGAAAAATGGTATGGAGTTCAAGCTGAAGAAGTGTAAGACCTGTGGCCGATACTGGGCTCCGGAGAAGCAACTGGACTATATAATTAAAAAGGTGAATTTAGCCCCCGATGCCTTTGATAACTGCCCTGACTGCCGGGACTAGCTTTTGGTTTGACCTTAGGCAGGTTCCTTGCTATACTCCCCCTTGCGGGGTGTAGCGCAGTTGGTTTAGCGCGCAGCGTTTGGGACGCTGAGGTCGGAGGTTCAAATCCTCTCACC
>CAYWCO010000047.1:0-8592 GCA_964456815.1 uncultured Dehalococcoidales bacterium
GGAGGAAAGAGTTAAGCTAAAAAGGGGGTGGCTGATAAGTAATATATGTAGACGGCGGACTGGCGGTGAGTTATAATAGCTAAATCGGAAAGATAGGAGACAATGCCCCTTTATATTGTGGCTACCCCTATCGGCAATCTGGAGGACGTCACCCTGCGTGCCCTGGGTATCCTGCGTGAGGTGAAGCTTATCGCCGCCGAGGATACCCGCCGGACGAGGCAGCTTCTAGCTGCTTACGAGATTAAGACCCCGATGACAAGTTACCACGAGCGCAATAAGCGAACCAAGCTGGATTATATCTTAAGCCGCCTCAGCGAGGGGGACGTGGCTCTTGTCTCTGATGCCGGAATGCCGGGCATATCCGACCCCGGCTACGAGCTTGTTGTGGCTTGCACCGAGCGGGATATTCCCGTAGTCCCCATTCCCGGACCATCGGTGGTTATCACCGCCCTTGCCGTCTCCGGACTGGACACAAGAAGGTTTATCTACCTCGGCTTTTTGCCCAATAAGGCTGGCGCCCGGCGCCGCTCTCTAGAGTCCGTTGCCGATGAGCCAGCTACTATTGTTGTCTTGGAGTCGCCCCACCGCCTCCCGGCGGCACTGAACGATATACTGGCGGTTCTTGGTGATAGAAAAATATCAGTCTGCCGGGAACTAACCAAGCTTTACGAAGAGGTCTTTCGGGGAAGTATAAGCCAGGCAATAGCTCACTTCACCAAGCCGAGGGGGGAGTTTACCCTGGTTATTGAGGGCAAGAAAGAGCGGGAAAAACCCAAGCTTACCCCGGCGATAAAGAAGCAGTTACGGGAGATGCGCCGTTCAGGGACAGCGGCTAAAGAGGCGATAGCCAGGGTGGCTGGGGAAACCGGGGTATCAAAAAAAGAGCTATATCGGGCATGGCTCAAGTTATCTTAGGAGATATTAGATGCGCTGTGGTTGTATATCTTTAGGTGATGTAAACTGTGATGGGTGCCAACGCCTTATACCGTTTCCTGAACGTTATCTGATTATTGATGAGGCGGAAGGCAAACTGCATTTATGTATTAATTGTAGCCTGGAAAAGGGTTATGCCCGCTATTCCGAGGAAAAGGGTCAGCGAATACTTACCATCTTCCCGGAAAAGACTTAATTACTTGTGGTAAGGTTATAACCAAAAATGAGTGAGAGAATTCTTGTTGCCGTCGCCTGGCCTTACGCCGACGGCCCCTTGCATCTGGGTCATATTGCCGGGGCATACCTGCCCGCGGACATATTTGCCCGCTACCATCGCATCAAGGGGAATGAGGTATTAATGGTATCGGGTTCAGACCAGCACGGCACGCCGATAACCATCAAGGCTGATGAGGAGGGGAAGGCGCCCGGCGAAATCACCGCCAAATATCACCAGGACTTTCTTGACTCATGGCGGAGGTTTGGCATCTCCTTTGATTTATTCACCTCCACCGGCACGGATAACCACGCCCAGGTAGTCCAAGATATATTCCTCACCCTGCTAGATAAGGGCTATATCCATAAGTCCAGCGTGTCGCAGCCCTACTGCCCCCAGTGCCGGCGGTTTCTGCCCGACCGCTATATTGAGGGCACCTGCCCACACTGCCAGTTCTCCGGGACTCGCGGCGACCAGTGCGATGGCTGCGGCAAGCCGCTCAATCCGGCGGAGTTAATCAACCCTTACTGCCGGCTGTGCGGTACCACCCCCCAGTTTAGGGACTCGGAGCATTTCTTTCTAAAACTCTCCGCCTTCCAGGACAAGCTCTCCGCCTGGGTGGGTGAACAAGGTCAGTGGCGACCCAATGTTTATGCCCTCACCCAGCGCTATCTGAAGGAGGGGCTGAGGGACAGGGCTATCACCCGCGATATAGAGTGGGGGGTGGCGGTGCCGGTGAGCGGCTTTGAAGATAAGCGCATATACGTCTGGTTTGAGGCGGTTATTGGTTATCTATCGGCAACCAAGGAATGGGCCAAGTCTAAAGGGAATGAAGAAGGATGGCGGCCCTTCTGGGAGGAGGGGGCAAAGAGCTATTACTTCATCGGCAAGGACAATATCCCCTTTCATACCCTCATCTGGCCGGCGATGCTGATGGGCTACGGGGGGCTAAATTTGCCCTACGACGTGCCGGCTAACGAGTTTCTAACTATCGAAGGCAAAAAGCTTTCCACCAGCCGCAACTGGGCAGTATGGCTGCCTGACTATCTATCCCGCTATGAGCCCGACCCCCTGCGCTATCTATTGTCCATAAACATGCCCGAGACCTCGGATACCGACTTTTCCTGGCGCGAGTTCGTCCGCCGCAACAACGACGAGCTGGTGGCAACCTACGGCAACCTGGTCAACCGGGTGCTTACCTTCGTCTACCGGAATTTTGATGGCTGTGTTCCCCAACCGGGGGAATTTGATAACCGCAGCAAGGACGTCCTGGCGAAGGCAGAATATACCCTCAGCGAAGTTGGCGACCTTATCGCCGCCTGCCATTTCAAACAGGCAATAATGCTTGCTATGGAATTAGCCCATACAACTAACCGCTACCTGGATGAGAAATCCCCGTGGAAGATAATTAAAGAGGACAGGCAGGCTGCAGCCACAGCGTTATATGTTGCCCTCTCGGTGCTCTCCTGCCTGAAGACAGCGCTCTACCCCTTCCTGCCCTCCAGCTCCCAGAATCTGCATCAATATCTCGGCTTTGAGGGTGACGTTCAGGATGGCGGCTGGGAGCTGCACCCTCCGTCAGCGGGGCAAAAACTGCTTGAGCCCAAGCCCCTGTTTGTCAAACTGGATGATAAGCTGATTGAGGAGGAGACGGCACGGCTGGGAAAAGCCTGAGGAGGGACGGTTGCAGTTAAGCCAGGTCTACGCGCCGGTTCAGCAAGATTTAATTAAGGTTGAGAGCCAGCTAAAGTCTGCCAGTAAGGTTGATTTCCCCCATCTGGCTGAGCTGCTGAGTTACACCCTGAGTGGCGGTAAGGGAATCCGCCCCGCGCTTACCTTACTCTCAGGCAAGCTCTACCACTATAACCTTGACCTGCTTCTGCCCATGGCTACCGCCGTTGAGCTTATGCACACCGCCACCCTTGTCCACGATGACGCCATTGATGACTCCCCCATCCGCCGCGGCCGACCGACGATTAACACCATGTGGGGTGAGGACAGGGCGGTATTATTAGGTGACTATCTATTTGCTAAGGCGGGAGAGTTTGCTGCCATTACCGGCAATCTGCGGGTAATAAGGCTCTTTTCCAAGACCCTCCAGATTATTTCCAGCGGGGAGCTGGTCCAGACCTTTGACGCCTTTAATCTGAAGCAGACCCCTGACCATTACCTGGAGAGGATTTCCAGCAAGACCGCCTCCCTGTTTTCACTGGCTACAGAGTCGGGGGGTATTCTGAGCCAGGCCCCGGAAGAGTCAACTCGTATCCTGAGGGAGTACGGCCATAACCTTGGCATTGCCTTCCAGATTGTAGATGACATACTGGACTTCACCGGCACCGAGGAGGAAATGGGCAAGCCGATAGGCTCGGATTTAGCCCAGGGGACATTTACCCTACCGGCAATGCTTCTTCTGGAGCACTACCCCGAGGATAACCCGGTAGCGGAGTTATTTAATAACCAGGACATGCCGGAGCCGGAGAAGCAGAAAAGAATAAGGCAGGCGATAGAGTTAGTCCGCAGTTCACCAATCGCCAAGCAGTGCCATGAGCTTGCCTCGGAGTATTGCGCTAAGGCTTGCCAACGACTTGAACTCCTGTCCGATAACCCCAGCCGCCAGGCACTAAAAGAGCTAGCCAATCTGGTGATAAGCCGCAAGAAATAGCAGTGACGGGATTCTAGCCGGAAGTGCCTCTCCTCAGGGTAACAGCCGCCAGTATCAAAAGCCCAACGGCATAAGCGGCCAGCACGCCGATCTCCTTGCCGATATCCAGCAGAGCTTGCCCCTGAAGCATCATAGCCCTGATACCGTCCACCCCGTAGGTCAGGGGCAGGAACTTGGCTACCCACTGTAGATAATCCGGCATCTGACTTACCGGCCAGAGCACCCCGCAGAGAAATAACTGGGGCACGATGATGAGGGGGATGAACTGTACCATCTGGAACTCGTTTTTGGCAAATACGGAACAGAAGGTCCCCAGGCAGACGGCACCGATGCCAACAAGAACCTGAAAGACGAGGATTTGCCACAGCTCGCCGTAGTAATTGACCTTCAGGACGTATATCATATAGAAAAAGATAATCAGGGTCTGCAGCAGGGCGAAGAGCAGGAAGCCAAGCAGGTAACCGCCCACGATGTCCAGCCGCGATACTGGCGAGGCCATCAGCCGCTCCAGCGTCCCCTGGGTGCGCTCCCTCAGAAAACTGATGCCGGTCAAAAGGAAGCCGAAGAAGAGTATCAGCACAGCCAGTATGGCCGGAGCGGTATAGTCCAGTATGCTCTTATCGGGGACGCTGACGCCAACGAGACTGGCGATGACCAGGGGCACGATGACAACCAGCGCTATGGTGCGCCGGTCTCTTATTAGCTGGCGTATAACCCTGCCGGCAATAGTAAACACCTGACTAGGCATTCTTTTTCCCCTCCCCCCGGCGCACAAAGTAAAGAAAGGCGTCCTCCAGGGTAGCTCCGGGGCGTCCCGTAGCCTGCTTCAACTCGGCGGGGGTGCCCTGAGCAACAAGGCTGCCATCCCGCATAAAGGCAAGGCGGTCGCAGTGGGCAGCATCATCCATGGTGTGGCTGGAGATAACAAGGGTAATGCCCTGTTGGGTCAGGGCACTAAAATATTCCCAGAAGGTAACCCTCAGCTCGGGGTCAAGACCAACGGTAGGTTCGTCAAGGAAGAGCAGCGGCGGATTGTGGACGATGGCACAGGCCATGCTGGTTCTCTGTTTCATCCCGCCGCTCAGGCTCATTATGCTCTTATGGCGGTGCTCCCACATATCAACCAGCTTGATTACCGCCTCCACCCGCTTCTTGCGCTCGGTTTTATCCGCCAGGCGATAGATACGGGCAAAGAACTCCACATTCTGGATAATCGATAGCTCAGAATACAGGGAGGGTAACTGGGGCATGTAGCCGATAAGGTGGGCTATTTTAGGGGAGGGGCTCTGCCCTAATACGCGGATGGTGCCCAATCTCGGCCGGAGCAGACCAACCAGCAGCCGAATCAGCGTTGTTTTGCCGGCACCGTTGGGACCAAGCAGGCCGAAGCTTACCCCCCGCCTCACCTCAAGCGACAGCTCGTCAAGCACCTTCAGCCGGCTGTAGCTGAATGATACCTTATCTACTTCTACCGCTGGCCCGGAAGATTGATTCTCTGGCATTAAATCAGCCAAACTTCAACTATTCTACCGCAACTGAGGTGCTGCCGTCTAGATAGGTCTCTTTCTTCTGGGCCGGCATTAGCTCCTTAAACCTATCAACGGCGTACTGGCAGGCGGCAAAGCCCTCCTTGCGATGGGCGGCGGCTACGGCAATGAGAAGGTTGATGTCGCCTACCTTAAGCTTGCCTATCCTATGACATATGGCTATGTTATTTACCTGCCATTTTTGCCTGATTTCGCTGGCTATCTGCCGAAGTCCCTCTTCTGCTTTTCCTTCAGTGTCTTTATATTCTACCGAGACCACCGTTTTGCCCTGGGAGGAATCACGAATCAAGCCAACATAGGCGGCAATGCAGCCGCTAGAATCGGTCTTGACCTTACTAAGCACAAGCTCAGGGGAGATTGGCTTTTTTGTAATCTCAATCACGCCACTGTCACTTCATAACCATTATGGGGAGGCTGGAGCTTGCTTGGGGAGAATCTGGGGTGAGATTTTGGTTTTCTTGGTCGCCGGCTTGGCCTTCGCCTTCGGTGGCGCCTTCTCCACCTGGGGAGGAGTTGGGGCGGGGGCTTCTATCTTGGTATCTAGGGACTCGGTAAAGGTTGCCTCTAGCTCTTCGCCCTCTATGGTCTCTTGAACAATGAGCCTTTCGGCAATATGGATTAATCTTTCCTTGTTCTTGGTTAGAATCCTCTTAGCCACTCTATGAGCATTGCGGATAATCTTGTCGACTTCGTCATCAATCGAGTCAGCTATCCTATCGCCGTAGTCCTTCTGCTCGGAGATTTCACGCCCGAGAAAGACCATCTCCTGCTTGTCACCAAAGGTTCTGGGGCCCAGTTTTTCGCTCATTCCGTAGCTGGTTACCATCTTGTGGGCAAGCTTGGTGGCTTCCTCAATGTCATTCTGAGCGCCGGTGGTCATCTCATTAAAGATTAGCTCCTCAGCGGTATGTCCCGCCATCAGGGTAGCCAGCATATCCTTGAACTGGGAGCGGGTCATCAGGTAGCGGTCTTCAGTAGGCAAAAGCCGGGTGTAACCGCCCATCATCCCCCGAGCCACGATTGAGATTTTATGCACCGGGTCAGCATTGGGCAGCATTTTAGCCACCAGGGCATGCCCCGACTCGTGGTAGGCGGTTATCTCCTTTTCCTTGGAGCTTATCCTGCGGCTCTTCCTTTCCGGACCGGCAATCACCCGGTCTATGGATTCCTCAAGCTCCTCCATCTCAATAGCCTTCTTGCCCCGCCGGGCTGCCAGAATGGCGGCCTCGTTGACCAGGTTAGCCAGGTCGGCGCCGCTGAAGCCGGCGGTCTGCTTGGCCAGCACCTCCAGATTGACTTCCTCCGCCAGCGGCTTGCCCTTGGAGTGAACCTTGAGGATGGCGGTTCGGCCACTAATATCAGGTCGGTCGAGGACTACTCTCCGGTCGAAGCGGCCGGGGCGAAGTAGCGCCGGGTCGAGTATGTCGGGGCGGTTGGTAGCCGCTAGAACAATGACGCTGGTATTGGTGTCAAAGCCATCCATCTCCACCAGAATCTGGTTGAGGGTCTGCTCCCGCTCATCATGACCTCCACCCAGCCCGGCACCACGATGGCGACCTACGGCATCAATCTCATCAATGAAGATAATGCAGGGGGTATTGCGCTTGGCCTGCTCAAAGAGGTCGCGGACACGCGAGGCACCGACACCGACAAACATCTCAACAAATTCGCTGCCGCTAATAGAGAAAAAGGGCACCCCGGCTTCACCGGCTACCGCCCGAGCCAGCAGTGTCTTTCCTATGCCCGGCGGACCAATTAGTAATAGCCCTTTCGGGATGCGTGCCCCAAGTTTCTGGAACTTCTCCCGCGACTTGAGGAATTCTACAACTTCATGTAACTCCTGTTTGGCTTCTTCCACCCCGGCAACATCATCAAAGGTTACCGTTGGCGTACTTGCCGGAAAGAGTCGGGCACGGCTGCGACCGAAACTCATCGCCTGGCTGTTAGCCCCCCGCGCCGAGCGGAAGAGAAAGAAGAGCAGGGCACCAAAGAGGACCAGGGGAATGAAACCTATCAGCAGACTACCCCAGTCAAACCCCGAAGGTTTTACCTCATAGTCTATTCCCTCAAGATTAAGCCCCAGCTCTTTAAGGTCAACCAGGGTAAGGTTGCCTACAACCGCTTTTAGCTTTGTCCCATTGGTAGCGATAATGAGTAGCTCATCACCCTCCATGGTAAGCTCGGATATCTCGTCATTCTGCGACATAGCTATAGTTTCATCAAGGCTGATTTCAGTCGGTTTTCCCGGTGAGGGGAAAAACTGAAATAGCAAAACTACAGCGGCAACCAATA
Organism: uncultured Dehalococcoidales bacterium; assembly: GCA_964456815.1. GTDB lineage: Bacteria > Chloroflexota > Dehalococcoidia > Dehalococcoidales > BS750m-G39 > CAVTZP01. Next base: position 7,649 of record CAYWCO010000047.1, read on the forward strand.
TGATGATGTATATTAAGCTATTGCGCATCCAGTTTGACTTCATCCTTCGCTCTAACGCTTATATTATACCAGAAATAGCTGACAATGAAAAAACCTGCCGCCTATTCTACAGGCTACTGTAGGTCTCCTGGAGAAGGAGGGCATCACCCTCCAGGCTAGGACTCTCGCAGATTACCAGCCCCTTAACCGCATAGTCCTTTAATGCTCTTAGCAGTTCAACATACTGCAGGTCTGATTCCTGCAAATTCAGGTGCTTTCTCTCCCCCTTCTTGCCATAGGCAATACCGGAGACGTGGATGTGCATATTATTCAGGGCTTGGTCTCCCAGCCGCTGCTTTATCTGCTCGAGGATGGCGGTAAACTCGGGATAGGAATTAGACTCCCCGCTGCGGGCATGCCAGTGGGCGAAGTCCATACAGATACCCACTCCCTCAAGCTCAGTGCATAAATTGAGCAACTCGTCTATAGTTCCAAACTGGGTGGGCTTACCCATGACCTCAGGCCTGACCCATACCCCATTGTTTTCCCGCTTAAGCTGGCCCACTACCTCCGCCAGGTATTTCTTTACCGCACTGTAGGTCTTTTCCGGGGGGTCACCGAGGTAGTAGGCGGCGTGGAAGACGATGCTTTCTGCCCCGCATATGGCGCCGATGCGGGCGGTCTGGAGTATCCTCTCCTGGCTGGCGATTATCTTTTCCGGCTCGCGGGCGTTGAGATTTATATAGTAAGGGCCGTGAGCCGATAGCTTGACCCCTTCCCCGGCTGCCGTTTCCGCCACCAGCCGAGCCCCCGCCTCCCCCATCCTCACCCCGTAGACGAACTCCAGCTCCATGCAGCCCAGTCCCAGCTCGGCGATGCGCTTGATGCCGTCTATGGTGGAGGCTGCCTTGGAGCTGTGGGGACTGCCGCCAGTGCCGAAAAGAAGCTTTTGCATAGTATTAAGT
>CAYWCO010000048.1:0-8590 GCA_964456815.1 uncultured Dehalococcoidales bacterium
CCCTCGGAGGTTTTCTCCCTTCAATCTACCCTTTCAGGGGTGGTGGAAAAGATAGGCACCCACCCGCCCTCGTGGCGTCTGTGGCTTATCCTGTAATTTTCTCTCCCTCACGCCCTTGTGGCGTTAGCTCCCTCTGGGGCGGCTTTAATGAAATGTTAATGCCAGTTTTATGGGTGGTTAATACGGTTTAGCCTAAAATTGGGCTGTGAGCAGAATAGGGAGTTTAAGAGGGACGAAGTCCCTCTTTTAGAAAAAATCTCCCCCTTCCCCTTGATAAGGGGAAGGGGTTACCCCTTTATTGACAGTGGGGGTGATGTGGGGTAGAATTTGAATGCTGGTGTGACGTAGAGGAGGTACTCCCATGCTAGAGATGATTATTGATAGTATCCGGGTCAGCCTGATGAACTACCAGCGGGTGGTGATTCTGAAAGAGAAGGAGGCAGACCGCTACCTGCCTATCTGGATTGGGCCAGCTGAAGCCGATGCCATAGCGGTAAAACTCCAGGACGTTAATGTGCCCAGACCGCTAACTCACGACCTGTTGAACTCGGTCATTGACGCTCTGGGTGCCACCATCAACTCTATCATCGTCAGCGACCTCAAGAACGATACCTTTTATGCCAAGATTATCCTTAATGTAGATGGCAAGCAGATGGAGGTTGACTCCCGTCCCAGCGATGCCCTGGCGCTGGCGGTGAGGGTGGGTGTGCCTATCTACGCTGAGGAGATAGTATTAGATAAGGCTGGCATCTTCTTGGACAAGGAGACGGGCAAGCCCCTCTCCACCCAGAAGGAAGCTGGTGCTGCCGGGGGTGCGGGCGAGCCGGTGAGTGAGGACGAGATGAAGAAGATGTCCGCTTTCTACGACTTTATTAACACCCTTGACCTGGATGACTTTGATAAGCGTAAGTCTTGAGCGGTACCTTAGCTTGATAAAAAGCGCCCTAGACCTTTTCATTCTAGGGCGCTTTATTAACCCGAAGGACTGGCGGAGAGAGCTTGACCAAAGGGGCTGGATTTGCTATGCTGCTCAAGGCGTGGGCAAGTTTGTTGCGGCGTTAAGGCTAACCGGCGTTGGCTTTTTCATCGGTGGTTCCATTGCTTTGGGTGTATTCGCCGGTCTCTGGGCGGATAGCAGGTTTAATACTGAGCCCATTTTAGTGATTGTCGGTTTATTATTGGGGGTAGCTATTGCCTTCTACGGCGTTTATCAGATGCTTCTACCTCTATTGCAGAGTAAACAAGACAAGGAGAATAGCTAGTGTCTAAACGGGGCTGCCTGGGTTGTTCCTTTCCGATAATAATCGGGGTTCTGCTTGTCTTTCTTGTCCTCTTTGCCGTCGGTTTTGCTGCCGGTCCCTTGGGCAGCAGCATGCTTGGTTTGGAGCTACCCAGCTGGCTGGCTCCCCCCCAACCCGAGCCAAAGCTTCCCCCCGAGGTGGTCTTCCATATTTTTGGCTTTCCCATTACTAATAGTATTATCGGTGCCTGGGTTACAATTATCTTCCTGGTCGGGTTTTCCTACGCCGTTAGCCGCCGCATGAAGCTCATCCCCTCCCGGCTGCAAAGCCTGTTTGAGGCTTTCCTCGGCTGGCTATATAACTTTTGCCAGAGTGTTGCCGGCGAGGAAAACGGGCGCCGCTTCTTCCCGGTGGTAACTACTATCTTTCTCTTTGTTGCCTTTAATGCCTGGCTGAGCTTGATTCCCGGCTTTGGCTCCATTGTGGTGCATACCGCAGAGGGTGAGGTGCATCTGCTGCGGGGTGCCAACACCGATATCAATATGCCCCTGGCGCTGGCTCTGATGTCCTTTATCTTTGTTGAGTTCTATGGTCTGAGACATGGCGGGGGCATCCGTTATCTGGGGAAGTTTATCAATGTCGGTCCCTTCTTCAGGAGTGTGGGTCAGATGTTTAGAGGTAAGGTTAGGGCTGGCTTGAGCGGGCTAATCACGGGCGTGATTAATATCTTTGTTGGCTTTCTTGAGGCGCTGAGCGAGCTGGTACGTATTGTTAGCTTTACCTTTCGTCTTTTTGGCAATATGACCGCCGGTGAGATATTGCTTCTGATTGCCATGTTCCTTATCCCGTGGATATTTGCCCTGCCCTTTTACGGGCTTGAGTTGCTGGTTGGCTTTGTTCAGGCGCTTATCTTTGGTGGCTTGACCCTGGTGTTCCTTACCGTTGCCGTTGCTCCCCATGGAGCCGAGGCAGCTTAACATAGCTATTGCGAAAGGGGGAAAAAATGGACCCAGAAGTAATGAAGATGCTAGCAGTAGGATTGGCGGTTGGGCTGGGGATGTTGGGACCAGCACTGGCTATCGGGCTTATCGGCTTTTCCGCCCTGCAGGGAATATCTCGCAACCCTGAGGCCAGTGGTCCGATAATGACCAATATGATTCTGGTTACTGCTTTTGCCGAAGCTATCGGCATTTACGTCCTGATTGTAGCCATTATCCTGGCTATGATTGTATAGCGGGGTTAATAAGGAGGTTATTATGGGAGATAATGGTATACCTTTGTCTATAGGTATTATTATTGCCGCTGCCGTTCTAGGGGCAACGTTTATTGCCGGCATGGTTCTGCTGGCGGTGCTTTTCGGCTGAGGCCCGGTAGTAAATACTTAAGAATTTTAGGGGGTTAAAATGGGGGGTCTGGCAAGTCTGGGCATAAATATGCCGGTTTTACTGGCACAGATTATAAACTTTATCATACTCTTTGGCCTTTTGTATCTGGTTGCCTATAAGCCGATTATGCGGATGCTTGACGAGCGCTCCAGAAAGATTAAGGATAGCATGGAGCAGACCGAGTATATCAAGCAGCAGGCGGAGCGGGCTGAGGGGGAGGCTGAGAAGCGGATTGATGCTGCCGCCAAGGAAGGTCAGGAAGCAATCGCCCGGGCGGTGCGAACCGGTGAGGGGGTTAAGCGGGAGGCTCAGCAGCAGGCAAAGGAGGAGGCTGAAGCCCTTGTCACCCGGGCACGGGCTGAGATTCGGCGGGAGCGGGACGAGGCAATTGACGACCTGCGCAAGGAGTTTGCCGATATAACCATAGCCGCGGCGGGGAAGGTAATTGACCGCACCCTGGATAAAAAAGCCCACCGTGAGATTATTGAGAAGGTGCTTGATGAGAGCACAACCCTGAAGAAGGGCTAGAGAGCATGGCAAAAAGGACTTACGCTCGGCGCTATTCCCAGGCAGTGTTTGATATTGCCCGGGAAAGAAATGAGCTGGATAAATGGCAGTCTGACCTGAGAAAGATTGCCACTCTGGGCGAGGATGCCAGATTTATTGCCCTGATGGAGAACCCCAAGATTCATTTTGAGGACAAGGCTAAGTTATTATCTAAGGTATTGGGTGATGTGAACCCTTTGGCGCTAAACCTGGTCTATTTACTGGTGACTAAGGGTAGATTGAGCATGGTGGCTGACATTGCTGATGAGTATCAGCGTCTCCTGGATAGCTACCGTGGTATAGAGCGGGCTGAGGTTACTACTGCCATTGAGCTTGATGCTGAGGATAAGCGAAAACTGGAGGAGCGCCTTGAGGCTGTGGTGGGCAAGAAGGTGGTGGTCAAGCCCAGGGTTGACCCAAGCGTGCTCGGTGGGGTTGTTGCCCGCATTGGGGGCAAGCTGCTGGACGGTAGTACCCGCAGTAAGCTAATGGCGCTGAAGAAGGCGCTGGCTAGCGGGGAGGTAAGATGAATAGGCTAAGGAGGTGGCTCAAGTGACGACCAGAGGGCAGGATATTGCTTCGGTTATCAAGCAGCAGATTGAGCAGTTCGGTGCCGCCCTGACTATGGTGGATGTTGGCACCGTGATTGAGATTGGCGATGGTATTGCCCGGATTCATGGCCTGGCGGCAGCCAAGTATAATGAGCTACTTCAGTTCCCCAATGATACTCTGGGGATTGCCCTGAACCTTGAAGAAGATAGTGTTGCCGCCGTTATCGTCGGCGATTACACCAGCATTAAAGAGGGGGACGAGGTGCGGTGCACCGGTCGTATCGCCGAGGTGCCGGCAGGTGATGCCCTTATCGGCAGGGTGGTTGACTCCCTGGGTAACCCCCTGGATGGCAAGGGTCCGATAAAGACGAAGAAGACCCGACCTATAGAGCGGGTGGCGCCTAATGTTACCCTGCGTAGCCCGGTGGATACCCCGGTGCAAACCGGTATCAAGGCGATAGATAGCATGATTCCCATAGGTCGGGGGCAGAGGGAGCTCATCATTGGCGACCGCTCAACAGGGAAGACGGTGATTACCCTTGATACCATTATCAATCAGAAGGGGGGCGACCTAATCTGCATCTATGTCGCCATTGGTCAGAAAACATCCAAGGTGGCGCGGGTGGTGGCTACGCTGGAGACTCACGGGGCGATGGAGCATACCATAGTGGTGGCGGCTAATGCCGCTGACTCAGTCGCCATGCAATATCTTGCCCCTTATGCCGGCTGTGCCATGGGTGAGGAGTTTATGGAGGGGGGGAAGGATGTTCTGGTTGTCTACGATGACCTTTCCAAGCACGCCTGGGCTTATCGTCAGCTTTCCCTGCTGCTTCGCCGCCCCCCGGGGCGGGAGGCATACCCCGGCGATGTCTTTTACCTGCACAGCCGCTTGCTGGAGAGGGCGGCTAAGTATGCCCCGGAGTACGGGGGTGGTTCCCTTACGGCACTGCCCATTATCGAAACTCAAGCCGGCGACCTGTCGGCTTATATCCCGACCAATGTTATCTCTATTACCGACGGTCAGATTTATCTGGAGACAGACCTGTTTAATGCCGGTATCAGGCCGGCGTTAAATGTAGGCTTATCGGTATCCCGGGTTGGTAGCAAGGCACAGACTAAGGCAATGAAGCAGGTGGCGGGGAGGCTCAGGCTTGACCTGGCTCAGTACCGTGAGCTGGTTGCCTTTGCTCAATTTGGCACCGCCGAGCTGGAGAAGGCAACCAGAGCCCAGCTTGAGCGTGGCCAGCGCATCACTGAGGTCTTAAAGCAGACCCAGTACGCCCCTATACCCATGGAGAAGCAGGTTATGATTCTTTATGCCGCTATCAATGGCTATCTTGATGATGTCCCTGGGGATAAGGTCAGTGCCTTTGAGGCTAATCTCCAGAGGTTTATGGAGGCAAATCACCCCGATATAGCTAAAAATATTGCCAAGCAAAAGGATATTACCCCTGAGATTGAGGAGAAATTAAAGGGGGCAATCGCCGAGTTTAAACAGGGGATGGCTTTATAGAAAATTGGCTAATATACGCTTAATTCGTCGCCGAATACGGGGCATCCAGTCCACGGCCAAGATTAGCCGGGCAATGGAGATGATTGCCACCTTAAAGATGAAGCGGGCTCAGGAGCGTGGCCTGGCGGGGCGACCTTATTCGGAGAAGATTCAGCAGGTTATAGCTGACCTGGCGGCTTTACCCCAGCCGGGGGTTCCTCTGCATCCTTTATTGCAGCGCCGGGAGGTAAAAAAGATTGCCATTGTCCATATTACCCCTGACCGGGGGCTTTGCGGGGGGCTTAACGCCAACCTGAACCGCAAGGCGGGAAGCTTTATCCTGGAGCAGAGCCTGCCGGTTACCCTTATTACCGTCGGTCGTAAGGGGAGGGATTTCATGAGACGATATGGTCGGGAGATTCGGGCTGAGTTTAGCGGGCTTGGCGACCGCCCAAGCCTGCTTGACACCCTGGCTATACCCCGTATTATCATTGACGATTACACCAATGGGGTTATAGACCTGGTCTATCTGGTCTATGCTCAGTTTATTTCCACCATGGCGCAGAGACCGTTTATGCAGCAGATACTCCCCGTTGAGCCGGCGGCTATACCCCAGGCGCAGAACGTGGACTATATATATGAACCGGGCCCCGGGGTGGTGCTGGGTGAGCTTTTGCCCAGATTTGTTGAGATGCAGGTATATCATGCCATTCTGGAGTCTATTGCCAGCGAGCAATCAGCCAGGATGGTGGCGATGCGTAATGCCACCGAGAATGCTAATGAGCTTATCGAAGAATTAACCTTGATGTATAATAAAGCAAGGCAGGAGTCAATAACCACAGAACTGCTTGACATTACTGGCGGTGCTGCCGCTTTAGCCTAAAAGAAGGAGGTTTTACCAATGCCTATTAATGAAAGCGAATTTAATAAGAGCACCCGTCCCCCAAGTATCTTGCTCCTGGAGTTTCTCAGCGCCAATTATCGTAATGCTTATAGCCTGGATGAGCTAGCAGAGGTGATGTCATCACAGGACATGAGCAAGCAAGATTTGGAGAAGCTTCTCGATGCCCTGGAATATGGAGGACATGTCAAATTGAGGGTAATAGACGGTAAGACTTATTATAAACATTCCGAGATTGGCGGTCTTAAGCTAATCTAACTGACCTAGATAGAGGGGGTTATTATGGCGAAGGGAAAAGTTGCCCAGATAATCGGGACGGTTGTTGATATTGAGTTTCCTCCCGATGAACTGCCCGCCCTTTATAGCGCTATTGAGATTCCGCGTGACGGTGACAAGGTTGTACTTGAGGCTCAGGAGCATATAGGTAATAACCGGGTCAGGTGTCTGGCTCTGTCGTCTACCGATGGGCTGGAGCGGGGGGTGGAGGCTATAGATACCGGGGCACCCCTTGCCGTCCCGGTGGGGAAAGCCACCTTGGGCCGTCTGTTCAACATTATGGGGGAACCCCTGGATGAGCTGGGTCCGGTTAAGGCCAAGGAACGCTGGCCGATTCACCGTCCCCCACCTTCGCTTGAAGACCAGAAGACAACCACCGAGATGCTGGAGACAGGGCTTAAGGTGATTGACCTGATTACCCCCTTTACCAAGGGGGGTAAGGTTGGTGCCTATGGTGGTGCCGGCGTGGGCAAGACGGTTATCATCATGGAGCTTATCCGCAATATCGCCACCGAGCACGGGGGTTTTTCTGTTTTTGCCGGTATCGGGGAGAGGTCGCGCGAAGGCAATGACCTGTGGAATGAGATGAAGGAGTCGGGGGTAATTAATAAGACGGTGATGGTCTTCGGTCAGATGAACGAACCCCCAGGGGTCCGCCTTCGGGTGGGGCTGACCGGGCTAACTATGTCAGAATACTTCCGCGACGTTGAGGGGCAGGACGTACTGCTCTTTATTGATAATATCTATCGCTATACCCTGGCCGGTATGGAGGTATCAGCCCTTTTAGGCCGCATGCCCTCGGCGGTGGGCTATCAGCCCACCCTGGCTACCGAGGTCGGCGAGCTGGAGGAGAGGATTACTTCCACCAAGAAGGGCTCGATTACCTCCTTCCAGGCTATCTATGTACCCGCTGACGACTACACCGACCCCGGTGTTGCCACCACCTTCGGTCACCTTGATGCCGTTATTGCCCTGGAGAGGTCAATCGCTGAGCAGGGCTTATACCCCGCAGTTGACCCCCTGGCGTCAACCTCCCGTATCCTTGACCCCAGCGTTGTCGGCGAGGAGCACTATGGTGTAGCTCGTGGGGTGCAGCGGGTGTTGCAGCGCTACAAGGACCTCCAGGATATAATCGCTATACTTGGCATTGAGGAGCTTGGCGAAGAGGACAAGCTTACCGTGGGCAGGGCTCGTCGGATACAGCGGTTTCTCTCCCAGCCGATGTTCGTTACCGAGGTCTTTACCGGCAGGAAGGGGAGGTATGTGCCGGTTAAGGAAACGGTGCGCGGTTTTAAGGAGATTCTGGAAGGCAAATACGATGACCTGCCGGAGCAGGCTTTCTATATGGTGGGGACTATAGAGGAGGCGGCGGAGGCGGCGAAAAAGTTACAGGAATAGGTTTAATGGCTAAGACGCGGCTTGAGATTGTTACTGCAGAGCGGGTGGTCTTTTCCGATGAGGTGGATGTGGTGGTTGCCCCCGGGATTGAAGGTCAACTGGGAGTGCTGCCCCACCATGCCCCGTTGATGACCATATTGTTGCCCGGTGAGCTGGAGGTGAGGAAGGGTGGGGAGGAGTTCTCACTAGCCATCTCGGGCGGCTTTCTTGAGGTGCGTCCCGACAGGATTATAGTCCTGGCAGACGCCGCGGAGAGGGCTGAGGAGATTGACATCGCCCGGGCGGAGGCGGCAAAACAGCGTGCTGAGGAGCAACTTAAGCACCCCACCCCCGAGGTAGACATTGCTCAAGCCGAAGCAGCATTACGCCGCTCCCTTGCTCGCCTCAAGGTGGGGACAAGGAGAAGGAGACGGCCGGGAGCTCCAATTCGCTAACAGCTTAGGCTATATTAGGGATAAATTACCCGTTATTTGGCTATTTTAGATAATCTCGAGGGTAACCCTAGTGCCCGCTTTGGCTGCTTTCACCCTGATTAAGGTGCGCATGGCTTGGGCTACGCGCCCCTGCTTGCCAATAACCCGCCCCTTATCATCATCGGCGACTTGCAGTTTGAGCGTTGCGCCCTCTTCGTCGGTCTCCTCAGTGACTTCCACGGCATCAGGTGAATTGACAATGGCTTTGGCGATGTATTCTATTAGCTCTTTCATACCTTTTACTTCCTTCGGGCTTTCTTGTTCTTCCGTGTTTTCTTGTTCTTCCGTGTTTTCTTGTTCTTCCGTGTTTTCTTGTTCTTCCGTGTT
>CAYWCO010000049.1:0-8468 GCA_964456815.1 uncultured Dehalococcoidales bacterium
GCGTCAGCCCCTCTTTCTTTTTCTTCCCCCTCTCCAAGAGTGGAGAGGGGGATTAAGGGGGTGAGGTTAATAAGCAATATTAGTGGCGTGTGATATAATTTAAATAGAGCTATGGCAATAAAAACAGTAGCCACCAATCGCAAGGCGTATCACAATTATCATATAGGTGAGAGCGTAGAAGCCGGCATTGCCCTTACCGGTACCGAGATAAAGTCAATCCGGGCGGGGAGGGTGAGCCTGTCTGATGCCTATGTTAGACCTGAGAACGGTGAGTTGTGGCTGGTTGGTGCCCATATCGCCCGCTATGACGCCGGCAGCTATATGAGCCACCAGCCGACCCGTTCCCGCAAGCTTTTATTGCATCGTAAGCAGATTAATAACCTTACCAGCAAGGTGGTGGAGCGGGGCTTTACTTTGGTCCCGGTTAGGTTATATATTAAAGATAGCCTGGCTAAGGTGGAGGTGGCGTTGGGCAGGGGTAAAAGGCTCTACGATAAGCGGGAGGCAATTGCCCGCCATGACGCAGAGAGGGAGATGGAGCGAGCCATTAAAAACCGCAGGCTGAGAAGGAGGTAGTTTACCCTTTAAAATAAATGGGGACGCGTGGGTTCGACAGGGGAAGTAGGCTACAGGGTTGCAAGCTGAGGTGCCGCTAACCTCATAAAACAAGTGGCAAAAATAACTGGCGAACCTGAATTCGCTTACGCAGCCTAATTAAATAGGCTGCGCGCCCACCCCCGCCTCTCCTCAATGGGTGGGGATTGGGTGACGTTAAGTTGAGGTGCCGCCACTCAGACACCGATAAGGGTGGTGAAAGAGCTATCGGTTGGCCTGGCTAAACTCGGTCAGCAAGAGGCTAGCCGGGTGAGATTAAAGAGCTGACTAAGCTTGTAGGATATTCTGGGCAGCTTCCTTTGGACGGGGAGTTCAACTCTCCCCCGTCTCCACCAGAAATTTAACCGCGCCAGCCTTATAAGGCTGGCGCTTTTTCTTTTATTCCTGAGCACCGAATGACCACATCGCCAGGATAACCATCACCGCCCCGAAGGCGGCAACTATTATCAAGTCCTCGCCGATGGACATGGTATGCCCGAGGACGGTAATACCCAGGGAAGCGGCAGGCTCGGCGCCGAGCACCAGCTGGCGTATGGGGTCAATGCCGTAGGTTGCCGGGTTGATTTTGACCAGGATACTCATCCAGTGCGGCAGATTATTAATCGGGAAGAAGATGCCGGAAAGGAATATCATGGGGAAGACGAGTAACTGCATCACCGCCTGATGGGCCTCCATGGACTTAATCCGGGAGGCAAGTAATATTCCCATTGCCGATAAGGCGCAGGCGACCAGGAACATCACCGGTATTAGCTTGGGCAGTATCTCCAAGGGGAAGGAGACGCCAAAAAGGGGGGCGAAGAGCAGTATTATTATCCCCTGTATCAGGGCAATGGTGGCTCCGCCCAGCGTTTTGCCCCCAGCCACCGCCACCCGGCTGATGGGCGCCACCAGCACCTCTCTGAGGAAGCCAAATTCGCGGTCCCAGACCACAGACACCCCTGACATGAAAGAGGTCATCAGCACCGTCATACCGATGATGCCGGGAAACATGAACTTGGAGAAATTAATCCCCGGGGCAAGCATGCCCATACTGCCACTCAGCCCACTGCCAAAAACTATTAGAAAGAGCAGGGGGAAGGCCAGGGAGATTACCATGCGCGTTTTGTCCCGCCAGAACCGCAGTAAATCGCGGTACCAGATAGTATAGATGCCCCGTAGGTTATTCATAATTCTCCTCCATTGCCGAGCGCTTAGCCCCGCCTCATGTAGCGACCATGCCGTCGCGCCATCTCTTTTAGCCCATTCTTGACCGCTTCGTCCCTGAGCCGGTGCCCGGTTAGCTTGAGAAAGACATCATCCAGGGTCGGGCGGCGCAGGCTAACGCTTAAGATTTCAGTTTTAAGCTCCTTTATCAGAATGGGGATGAACCTCTCCCCACCAGTAATCTCAAAGATTATATGCTCGCCATCATGGGCGGCGCTGATTTGGTACCTCTCCTGAAGCTCGGCTTGAGCCTTGGGGTTATCTGCCGTGCTCAGGCTAATCATGTCCCCGCCTACCATGCCCTTCAGCCCCCCGGGGCTGTCCAAGGCGATGAGTTTGCCGTAGTCCATGACGGCAATGCGGTTGGCATACTCGGCTTCATCCATGTAGTGGGTGGTGAGGAAGATAGTGGTCCCCTCCGTCTTGCGTAAGCCGAGGATGAAGTCCCAGAGACGGCGCCGGGTCTGGGGGTCAAGTCCAATGGTGGGCTCGTCCAGGAAAAGCACCTTGGGGCGGTGGAGGAGTCCCCGGGCAAGCTCAAGACGCCGTTTCATACCCCCGGAGAAGGTCTTGACGATGTCACCGCGCCTTTCCCATAGCTCGACCATCGTCAGTACCTGCTTTGTCCTTTCCTTTCTCATCGCGGCCGGCATGTTATAGACACGGGCGTGGAACTCCAGGTTCTCCATGGCGGTCAGCCGCTCATCCAGGCTGGGGTCTTGAAATACCAGCCCGATGCTTTGTCGTACCTGGGCCTGTTGATGGCTAATGTCGAAGCCATTGACCAGCGCCCTGCCCGAGGTCGGCTTGGATAGGGTACAGAGAATATTGATTACCGTTGTCTTTCCCGCTCCATTGGGGCCAAGAAGACCAAATACCTCCCCCCGCTTAACACTGAAGCTGGCGTCATTTACCGCCACCAGCTGTTTGTAGTTCTTTACCAGGTGTTCCACCTTAATAATATGGCGTTTTGGCATCTTACCCCCCATTTTAATACTGACCCCCCATTTTAATACTGGCGGTTGTTCTGTCGCAAATGTTTTTGCCCCTAAATTGAGATTTTAATAAAACTTAAACGCCAATTTTATGGGTAATTAATCCCTGAACGCCTAATATTGGGCTGTAGGTAAAGATGTTTGAGGAAGCTAAGACGGTTAAAGAGAGCGACATGATTAAAAGTGTTGTCCGGTGTCCGAATAATATGGTTGTAGTATTTGACGAGGATGACGAGCAGGTCCCTGAGTACCAGGGTATATACGAGGAAGTAAAGGAGCGCGTCCTGAGGGATGCCCCGCCAGAGACGCTATTCGGTCTCTGGTTTGATTATGAGACCGATATAAGAACAGTCTCACGGGAGGAGTGGTAAGCAAATCCTCTGCTCCCTTGCCTTTGTCATTGGTTTTAGATAGGAAAGGGAAAAATGAAGACTAACGTTTTAGTAGTTGACGACATTAAGAGCATTCGCCAGACCTTGAGCGGGATGCTGGGGGATGAGGGGTATAACGTGGTCCTCGCCGAGAACGGCTATCAAGCCATTGAGGCGGCAAACCAGACCCCCTTTGACTTCATCTTCATGGATATAAAGATGCCGGGGATAAACGGGGTGCAGACCTTCCGCGAGATAAAGAAGATAAATCCTGAGGCGGTGGTGATAATGATGACCGCCTATTCAGTAGAGTATTTGGTGAGGGAGGCGATGGGAGAAGGTGCCTATGGTGTGGTTTACAAGCCGTTTGATATTGAGAAGATAGTGGGCATGATTGATTCTGCCCTTCGCTGCCCACAGCCCGCCCCCCAAAACTAAAAATCCGTCCCTTTCAACCCTAAGAAGACCTATTACCTTTGTACTATTCTCCCCCCTACAAGATGCCTATAGGCATCTTTTTGCCTTTTATGATACAATTGGCAAAGAAGCCTTGGTTTAAAGGGGGGAAATAGCTGTAGGATAGCGAGCAGTTATCCCTCATAAGTACTATTTTGGGCGTGCCTACTGGCGTTTTCTGGCATTTATGGTACAACTGGCGAAGAAATAGTGGTTGAAAGGGGGGAGAGATGGCTATCGGAAAGAGAGCAGGCAGCTCCTCCACCCTGGCAGAGCCTGGGGTGAAAGAATTAGAACAGTCAGTAAAGAAGCTTCAGGCGCTGATAGATGAAGCTCCCATTGGCGTTTGCAGCACAGACCTTAAGGGCAAGATTACCTATGTAAATAAGAGGTTTGAAGAGGTCTCGGGTTATTCGCGGGAGGAGGTGCTGGGCAAGAACGGACTTAAGCTCGGTATGTTCCCCAGCGAAGCGGTGAAACTCTTAGGCGAGCGGATGAAAGACAGGCTGAGGGGAAAACCGCCTCGTCTGCTGGAGACGAAGTTCAAGTGCAGGGATGGACACTGGATATGGGTAGCGCTAGAGGGGAAGCTTGTGAAGGAAGGGGGCATACCCGTCGGCTTCCAGCTCATCTCAAGGGATATCACCCAGCGCAAAGAGGCGGAGGAGGCGCTGAGGGAGAGCCGGGAACAGTTCCGGAAGATGTTTGAGTCTGTCACCGACGGGATATCAGTTGTTGATTTGAATGGTATCATCGCCGAAGTAAACCAGAGAACAGTGGAGATGCACAGATTCAAGTCCAGGGATGAGATCTTGGGTAAGAGTGCTTTTGAACTGGTTGCCCCCCGCGACCACGATAGAATAGCGGCCAACATGCGGAAAGCGGTAAAACAGGGGACGGTTAGAGGCGTGGAATACATCCTGCTTAGGGCAGATGGCTCCGAGTTTCCCGGTGAGTTAAGCACCAGCATACTGAAGGACGCTTCGGGCAAATGGATTGGCCACATCACCATTGCCCGGGATATCACCAAGCGCAAGAGAATGGAGAGTGAGCTGGAAGCGGCTCAGGAGCGGCTAATTCGCTCGGAGAAGCTGGCGGCAATAGGGCAACTGGCGAGCGGGGTTGGCCATGAGCTGAGGAACCCGCTGGGGGCAATTAAAAATGCCGCTCTCTATGTGCGGAGAAAGGTATCCAAGAGTGAGCTATCGGCTACTGAGCCTAAGGTGTTGCAATTTATTGACCTCATAGATGAGGAAGTTGAGAGTGCCAATAAGGTGATAACTGACCTGCTTAGCTTCTCCCGGGTAGCCAAGCCAACGGTCTCGCTGGTTAATGCCGGTAGCATAATTAGGGATTCCCTGAGCCACGTTGCCGTACCGGGGAATGTTGAGGTGGTTGCGGATGTAGACCCCAGCCTGCCCATGGTATTGGTGGATGCCGCCCAGATTCGGCAGGTATTTATTAATGTCATCCTTAATGGCCTGGAGGCTATGCCTGAAGGTGGGCGCTTTGAAATTAGGGCTGGAAGTGAAGACGAGGTGGTAACGGTGGGCTTTGCCGATACCGGCGAGGGCATCCCTGAGTCGGTAATGGGCAAAATTTTTGACCCCCTGTTTACTACCAAGCCAAAGGGTATTGGGTTGGGGCTGGCGATGAGCAAGAGTATCATGGAAAGGCACGGTGGGGATATCGTGGTAAGAAGTAAAGAAGGCAAAGGGACCACCTTCACCCTATCCCTGCCAACACGGGCGGCCTGAATAAGCCAGTATGGATAGGAAAGGGAAAAATGAAGACTAACGTTTTAGTAGTTGACGACCTTAAGAGCATTCGGCTGACCTTGGGCGGAATACTGGAGGACGAGGGGTATAACGTGGTCCTCGCTGAGAACGGCTATCAAGCCATTGAGGCGGCAAAGCAGACCCCCTTCGGCCTCGTCTTCATGGATATAAAGATGCCGGGGATAAACGGGGTGCAGACCTTCCGCGAGATAAAGAAGATAAATCCTGAGGCGGTGGTGATAATGATGACCGCCTATTCGGTTGAGGACTTGGTAAGAGAAGCCCTGGAAGAAGGCGCCTATGCCGTGGTTTACAAGCCGTTTGATATTGAGAAGATAGTGAGCATTATTGAGTCTGCCCTGCAAAAGACCCTTATTTTGGTCGTAGATGATAGCTTTACTGACCGTGAGAGCCTTAAGACTATCCTGGAGGAGAGGGGGTATTCGGTGGTTACTGCCAGCACCGGGGTTGAGGCGCTGGGAAGGGTTAGGGAAAAACGCTTTGACATCATATTTCTGGATGTCAAGCTACCCGATATAGACGGGGTAGAGTTCTTTGAGCAGGTGAAGGCAATAGACTCTGAGGTGGCGGTTATTATGATGACCGGTTATTCTGAGACGGAGTTGATGCAGAGAGTAATATCCCACGGCGCTTACACCTGTATTTATAAACCATTTAATGTGGATAGGGTGGTGTCTTTGGTCGGCGAGCTTTCCTGGTGGAGGAAGTGTGGGAAAAAGTAATTATGCCCAAGACAAATATCTTGGTAATAAATGATGATGCGGCAAGGCGGAAGACCCTAGCCGCCAAACTGCGGGATATGGGTCACCGGGTGACCACTGCTGCCACCGGTCAAGAGGCAACGGCATTCTTCAGCAAGCAGCCGTTCAATATTGTCCTCGCTGACATTAAACTGCCCGATGTCAGCGGTCGTCAAATACTGGAAACGACGAAGGAGTTTAATCCCGAGGTGGCAGTAATTATGATAACCAACCATGCCAACCTTGAAGCGGCGGTGGATGCTGTTAGCGAAGGCGCCTATGCCTACATCCTCAAGCCTGAGGCGATGGATGAGCTGAAGACCCTGATTAATAATGCCCTGAGGGAGCAGGAGTTATTAAACAGGAACCGCAAGCTGGTGGAAGGTCTGCAGCAGTCTAACAAGCTGTTCGCCGAAGCCAATGAAAAGCTGCAGAATGAAATCAATGAGCGTAAGCGAATGGAGCAGGAAATACAGAACATGAACGAGCAACTGGAGGCGCAGAACGAGGAGTTGGAGAAGGCAAGCCGGGCAAAGTCCGACTTTCTAGCCCGTATGTCCCATGAGTTGCGCACCCCGCTCAATGTTGTTATGGGCTTTGCCGAGCTGATGCTGGACCAGGTGCCCGGTAAGATCAATGACGAGCAGAGGCAGTGCCTTGACGATATCCTGACCAGTGGTCGGCACCTGCTGTGGTTAATCAACGAGGTCCTTGACCTCACCAAGGTAGAAGCGGGCAAGGTGGAACTCAGACTGAAGGATATTGCCCTCTCCGAGGTGGTGGGATCGGTAACAAGCGCCATGACGGCGGTGCTCTCACAAAGGAAGCAAAGCCTTGATGTTAAGCTGGACGACGGGCTGCCCCTGGTTCAAGCCGATGAAGCCAGATTGAAGCAGGTGTTTTTTAATCTGCTGAGTAATGCTTCTAAGTTTACCCCGGATAGGGGCAAGCTAAAGATTGAGGCTTCAAGGAAGGACGGTTGGTGTCAGGTAAGTGTGAGCGATAACGGCATCGGTATCAAAGAAGAAGACCTAAAACAAATATTTGAACCCTTCTATCAGGTGGATGATTCAATGACTAGGGAGAGGAGGGGGACCGGGCTGGGGCTAACGCTGGTCAAGGAGATTGTTGAGATGCATGACGGTCGAATTTTGGTGGAGAGTGAGTATGGGAAGGGGAGTAGCTTTATCTTTACCCTGCCGCTGGTAGCTGCGGAGGGGAGCGGTGCCAAGTAAGATACTGATTGTGGAAGATAACCCCACAAATATGAGGCTGATCAGCATGGTCTTGGGAAGCAAGGGCTACAGCCTGCTTGAGGCAATTGATGGCGAGGAGGCTCTGGCGGTGGCTATAGAGGGGCGACCAGACCTTATAGTGATGGATATTCAGCTTCCAAAGATGGATGGGCTTGAGGTGACGAGGAGGCTCAGGCAGACCCCGGAGTTTAAGCAGACCCCTATTATTGCCCTTACCGCCTCTGCCATGGAGGGAGATAGAGAGAAAATCATGGCCGCTGGGTGTGATGAATACATATCAAAGCCGGTAAATACCCGCCAGTTTCCTCAACTGGTAGCGGAAATGCTGCAAAGGGGTAGGGGGTAGCCTTGGCATCAGTGGAGAGAGCGGTGGATAAGAAAATCCTGGTAATTGATGATGACCCTGCCTTTGTCAGGTTGGTTGGGCAGGCTCTTGCCCAGCAGGGGTATGAGGTGCTCAGCGCCAGCAGTGGTGGGGAGGGGCTGCGGCTTTTATTTAGCCGCAGGCCGGATATGGTACTCCTTGATGTGGTAATGCCGGGGATGGACGGCTGGCAGGCCTGTAGCCGCATCCGTGAAATCTCTGATATCCCCGTCATTATGCTCACTGCCCGCGAGAAGACCGAGGATGATGTCGTGCGCGGGCTCGGTTGTGGGGCTGATGACTATGTGATAAAGCCGGTGGGCAGTAAGGAGCTGGTGGCGAGGGTGAGGGCGGTCATGCGCCGCGCTGAGTTGCCTTCTTCCCGGCAGGGGGGTGGGATTACCTATAGTGATGACTTCCTGAGTGTGGATATTGCCAGGCGGGAGGTTATCGTAAATGGAAAGCGGGTGAGGCTGACCCCGGTGGAGTTTCGTCTGCTTGCCCTGCTGATGCAGAATGCGGGGCGTATTCTTACTCATCGGCAGCTGCTGGAGAAGGTGTGGGGCTGGGAATACGTTGATGACCTGGACTATACCCGCATCTATGTCTGGCATCTGCGCCAGAAGATAGAGCCAGACCCGGCTAAACCAAGATATATCATTACTGAGC
>CAYWCO010000050.1:0-8436 GCA_964456815.1 uncultured Dehalococcoidales bacterium
GTCATACTCTGGTCAATGCTATTCTGTTTCATTTTCCCCATCTGGCTGATTTCAGCGACTCACTTCGACCGGGTATTGTGCACCGGCTGGACAAGGATACCTCAGGGGTGATGCTGGTGGCTAAGAATGGTGCTGCCCAGGCCAAGCTTGCCGAACAATTCAAGACTCACTCCGTGATAAAAGCCTACCTGGTGCTGGTTAAGGGGAAACTCACCCCGGAGAACGGCGTTATTGAGGCGCCTATGGGGCGCGACCCCCGCAACCGCAAGCGTATGGCGGTGGTAGCCGGGGGCAGGGAAGCCCGCACCGAGTACGAGGTAATCAAATACATCGGCGACTATACCCTGCTTGAGGTCAGACCCGAGACCGGGCGCACCCACCAGATAAGGGTTCACCTTTCGGCTATCGGCTTTCCGGTGGTGGGGGACAAGGTGTACGGTGTCAAGTCGCCCTTTTTATCCCGCCAGTTCCTCCACGCCTCCCGCCTCGGCTTTAGCCTCCCCTCCAGCGGCAAGTATGTGGAGTTTAAGTCCGAGCTGCCTGCCGATTTGGCGCAGGCGCTTGAGGATATAGCCTAGGTTTTTTCTTCCCACCCCGCTTTTATCTGGCGTTTTTCTTCCCGCCCGCCCGCCCTCATAAGCTGTGCTTCTGAAACTCTCTTTTCTCCTCCCCCCTAGAATGTTAGCAGGTGGGGTGGTAGAATGGGGGTAAGGTATATTAAGAAGTGAGGCATATAAATTGAGCAGTCACTTGGTTGAAATATTTGAGGATGAAGCACTTAAAAACAAGATTGGGGAACGGCTTCCTCATCTATTCACTTTAGCTGCAAAGGAAACCTCAAGGGCTGGGAATATCGGAATGCAGGCGGGCTCCCTGCGTGAGAATATTATCATTGCTCTACTTATCTACAAGTTTGGAGAACAGAATGTTAGGATAGATAAACCTATAATTGCGCCAGAAGTGGATGTAGAGGTATTTGGGGTGCCTGTATCTATAAAAACTGTTAGTAGCAAGGGACTTACCGGAGTAAAGTTAGTATGGACTGTGGATACACAGAAGGCTAGAGAGTTCAGCGAGAAATATTATCCACGGTGCGACATGTTATTTGTGCACATTATATGGGGTGGTGTGGGAGGTTTCTATTATATCCCGTTGGCGGTACAGAGGAAGTTATTTGAGGAGATGGGAAGAGAAAGGTATATGAAGCTCCCTAAACCTGGCACAAACCCGCGAGGAGTTGAAATAAGCAAAGAAGCATTACTGCGTCTAATTCGAGATGAAGAAACCAAAAGTATTGGAGTAAGTTGGCAGAGGTCAGAAGTAGAGCATGATCCTTATAAAAGATGGGTTGATTATTGGAGGGAGAAATAAAGATGGCGGGTTATAGGAGAGGGAAAATAGGTACTAAGACCAGTTCTTTTGGTTCTCCAGGGAGGATAAACCACGACTCAACATCGTTCTATGCCAGTAAGTTATATGAAGGCTTACCAACAGAGGTGAAAGACGAATATATAGAAAGTCCTCTTCCCCCGCAGTTTTTGGATAGGATCTTTTGTAAAACCAGCGAAAATATGGAGGAATTGCTCGACAATAGCGTTCATCTAATGGTTACATCGCCACCATATAACGTGGGGAAAGAATATGACGAGAACTTGACGCTCCAAGAATACAGGCAATTTCTAAAACGGGTATGGAAGGAAGTTTATCGGGTGCTCGTTCCTGGAGGCAGAGCCTGTATCAATATCGCAAATTTGGGGAGAAAGCCGTATATCCCTCTTCATGCTTTTATTGTTGAAGATATGTTGGATTTAGGTTTTCTAATGAGGGGGGAGATTATCTGGAACAAAGCAAACAGTTCCAGCCGTTCTACAGCTTGGGGAAGCTGGCTTTCGGCTGCTAACCCAACCTTAAGAGATATTCATGAGTATATATTGGTCTTTTCTAAGGGTGGGTTTAGCAGAAAAAATGCTTCCAGAAGACGAAGCACAATTTCTAGAGAAGAATTTTTAGGTTTTACTAAAAGTGTGTGGGAATTTCCCGCAGAGCCAGCCCATGCAGTTGGACACCCAGCGCCGTTCCCTGTAGAACTACCCTACAGGTTGCTCCAACTTTATACATTTGAGGGGGAAGTGATTCTAGACCCATTTATGGGAAGTGGTCAGGCTGCGATAGCAGCCATAAAGACAAATCGCCATTATGTTGGATATGAGATAAGCGAAGAATATGTGAAATTGGCAGAACGGCGAATCAACGAATTTCTGACAGAATATAAGTCTCCAAAATTATTTGAATCTTAAGCAAGAATGACCAAACCAGTCAGAGTCCGCTTCGCCCCCAGCCCCACTGGCTATCCCCATGTGGGCAATATCCGCACGGCTTTGTTTAACTGGCTCTTTGCCCGCCACCAGGGGGGGAGCTTTATCGTCCGCATTGAGGATACCGATGTCACCCGCAGGGTCAAGGGGGCGGTGAAGGCTATCCTTGATTCCCTCCAGTGGCTTGGTCTTGACTGGGACGAGGGACCGGAGGTGGGGGGTAAGTACGGGCCTTATATGCAGTCGCAGAGGCTGGATATGTACCGGGAGGCAGCCGAGCGCCTTGTTGAGCGGGGGGACGCCTACCACTGCTACTGCTCCCCCCAGCGTCTTGAAGCGATGCGAGCCGAGCAGGTCAAGCGCAAGCAGCCCCCCGGTTATGACCGCTGCTGCCGCGACTTAACGCCGGAGGAACGGGCAAAGAAAGAAGCCGAGGGCATTACGCCGGTGGTGCGCTTCAAGGTCCCGCTGGAGGGGCAGACCCGCTTTAACGACCTCATCTACGGCGATGTCGTCTTTGGGCACAGTACCATTGACGACTTTATCCTGCTCAAGTCCGATGGCTACCCCACCTACCACCTGGCTAACGTGGTTGATGACCACGCCATGGAGATAAGCCATGTCATCCGGGCTGACGAGTGGCTATCCAGCACCCCCCGCCACCTGCTTCTGTACCGGGCGCTTGGGCTGGAGCCGCCGCAGTTTATCCACCACCCCATGATACTTGGCCCTGACCGCTCCAAGCTGAGCAAGCGGCACGGGGCGGTGTCGGTAATCCAGTATCGTGATGATGGCTATCTGCCTGAGGCTATGGTCAACTTCCTCGCCCTGCTCGGCTGGTCTCTTGACGATAAGACCGAGATTTTATCCCGCCGGGAGCTTATAGCTCACTTTTCCTTGGAGCGAATAAGCAAGACCGGCGCCATCTTCAACCGGGAAAAGCTTGACTGGATGAACGGGGTATATATCCGCAACCTGACCGCTGATGAGTTCTTTGAGGCGGTGCAGCCCTATCTGATGCTGGACGAAGCCGCCGGTAAGGCATTAATAGCCAGCGAGGAATATGTGAAGGCGGCTCTGCCCCTCGTCCAGGAGAGGGCTAAGAAACTGGCTGAGGTCGCCGAGCTGACCCAGTTTTTCTTTGTTGATGAGCTTGACTACGAGCCTGAGCTGCTTATCGGCAAGAATATGGATGGTGAGTCAACGGTTGCGGCGTTGAAGGCGGCGCAGCAAAAGCTCACTCCATTAGCGGCGTTTGACGCCGACTCCCTGGAGGGTGTGCTCCGCCCCCTGGCGGCGGAGCTTGGGCTTAAGACCGGTCAGTTCTTCGGCACACTTAGGGTAGCCGTTACCGGGCGGACTGCCGCCCCACCCCTGTTTGATACTATGGCGGTATTGGGCAAAGAACGTTGCCTGAAACGGATTGAAGCCGCCCTGCAGAGGCTATGAAGAGGCAAGGTGCCCTATCCGGCTACCGTGTCCTTGATTTAACCGATAACAAGGGCATGCTCTGCCCCCGGCTTCTGGCGGATATGGGGGCGGGGGTTGTCCGGGTAGAAAAGCCGCGAGCGGAGACATTCAAACGTCTGGTTGAGACGGCTGACGTCCTTGTGGAGAGCTTTTCCCCCGGGTATCTGGAATCTTTAGGTCTCGGTTATTCCCAGCTTGCTCAGCTTAACCCCCGCCTGGTTATGGCTTCCATCACCAATTTCGGGCAGAGCGGGCCCTATCGCCATTACAAGTCTTGTGATATTGTAGCCTCGGCTCTCGGTGGTCAGCTCTACGTCTGTGGCGAGCCTTTATCACCGCCATTAAAACCCTTCGGCAACCAGAGCTATTACCTCGCCTCGCTCTTTGCCGCCACCGGCGTCCTGCTGGCGCTGCGGCATCGCCATTCTTCGGGCAGGGGTCAGCACATTGACATCTCCTTACAGGAGTGCGTCGCCTCCGCCCTTGACCATGTCCTGGTGCGCTACTTTTACCAGGGGGTGGTGGCTGAGCGCCAGGGCGGTCTCTACTGGAGCGGCGCCTTCCGCGTCTTCCCCTGTAAGGATGGCTATATTCTGCTCTCTTTGTTTCACCAGTGGCAGACGCTGGTGGAGTGGCTTGCCGCCGAGGGCATGGCAGAGGACTTAGTTGATGAAAAATGGCGAGATAGAGCTTATCGGCTTGAGCACCTTGACCATGTTATTGAGGTACTGGAGCGGTGGACGAAGAGCCACGCCGTCGCCGGGCTTGTGGAGCAGGGGCAGGCGATGCGCTTCCCCTGGGCGGAGGTCAGCTCAATATCAAAGCTTCTGAAAAGCCCCCAGCTTGAGGCGCGTAATTTCTGGGTTGAGGTGGAGCACCCGGAGACGGGCAAGAAATATAAGCTCCCCGCCCCCACCTTAAGGGCGGTGGGTGGGAATAGATAAAAAGATGATTAACCAACCTGTCTTACACAATATAAGAATTCTTGACTTCACCTGGGTGCTGGCGGGACCCTACGCCACCAGGATACTGGCTGACTTCGGCGCTGAGGTGATTAAAGTCCAGCCGCCTTTGCCTGAGGCAGAGGACAAATTCAGCCGCGGCTACTATAACACCTGGAACCGCAACAAACTGGGCATAACCCTGAACCTCAATAAGCCGGAGGGGGTGGCTGTGGCAAAAAAGCTGGTTAAGATAAGCGACGCCGTGGTGGAGAATTTTACGCCGCGGGTGATGGCTAACTGGGGGCTTGACTACGCGAATCTCAAGAAGATAAAGCCCGAAATTATTATGCTCAGCATGTCAACCATGGGAAACACGGGACCGTGGCGGGACTATACCGGCTTTGGCTCCACCATTCAAGCCTTCTCCGGCATGACCTATCTTACCTCCCTTCCCGGCAAGCCGCCGCTGGGCTTGGGCACTTCTTACGCTGACCATGTCGCCGGTCTTATAGGCTGCCTTGCCCTGCTCGGGGCTCTGGAACACCGCCAGAAGAGCGGGGAGGGGCAGTATATTGACCTCTCTCAAACTGAGGCGATGTCAAGCTTATTGGGCGGCGCTATTCTGGACTATCAGATTGAGGGCAGGGAGGTGGAGCCGGTGGGCAACAGCTCAACTGAGGCGGCACCCCACGGTGTTTATCGCTGCAAGGGTGATGACCGCTGGTGTGCTATCGCCGTGTTCACCGATGGGGAGTGGCGGGGATTTAAGCGGGCGTTGGGCAACCCCCCCTGGGCTGAGGATAAAAACTTTGCCACCTTTGCCGGGCGTCTGAAGAACAAAGCAAGGCTGGACAGGCTGGTGGAGGATTGGACAAAGGAGCACACCGCCGAGAAGGTAGTGGCTTTACTCCAGGGGGAGGGGGTAGCCGCCGGGGTGGTGCAGGATGCCAGCGATTTAGCCAAAGACCCCCAGCTGAAAGAGCGGGGCTTCTTTGTTGAGCTTGAGCACCCTGAGCTGGGCAAGACCATATCTGACGCCGTGCCGGTAAGACTGTCCACTACCCCGGCTAGATATAGTCGGGCGGCTCCGCTTATGGGTCAGGATAATGACTATGTTTATAGAGAGCTACTGGGCATGAGTGAAGGCGAGGTGGCTAAACTGAGGCAGCAGGGTGTGGTAAAATGAGCCCCATTACTTTATTACCCCTTCCCTATGTAAGGGGAGGGGACAGGGGGGATAGGTTACCAGCCGTCTTGACATTTGCCATCTGGCACACTATAATCGGTTTTGCTTTCTTGAGCATTATTGTCGTAAGAGAGTGAGACAAAATGGTATATCTTCTTGGTCTGTTAGCTATTTTTATAATCTCGGATGGCTTGCTGACCCACGCTCTTGTTGGCGATAGCTTGATGAGAGAGGGTAACCCGCTCTTGGTGCCTTTGGTGGCTCAGGGCAACCTCATGTTGCTTAAGCTGGTGGGCACCATCGTCTGCGTAATTATTTTATGGGACCTCTATCGGCGGTTCCCCAAGCTGGCGCTGATATCCACCTCGTGCTTCGTTGTCGCTTACGGGGTAATCGTGTTTTGGAACTTCGGATTGCTCCTTAGCTTGGGCGTTTTGCTCCCCTGTTTGCTTGCCGAGTCCCCCTTGGTTGGCATTTGGGGCAGAAGTAGCTCCCCCGATTTCTAACCGGGATGCGCTCAATTTGACACGCCGAGCTTCTATCGGTTAAAGTCGGCAGATATGGCCTTTATCTAAGTCGCCATTTCTAGATAAGATACAATATTGCCCCAAGAGAAGTTATACAAGAATAGAAACCTTCAACTCATGTTCGGTGTCACCCTGATAGCGGTAATGGGGGTAGCCAGCATTTCTCCCGCCTTTCCCCGCATTGTAGAAGCGTTGAACATATCCACAACAGAGGTGGGGATGCTGATAATCGCCTTCACCATCCCCGGCGTGGTTCTGACTCCATTTATCGGCGTCCTCGCCGACAGGGTAGGCAGAAAGTGGATACTGGTACCATCCCTTTTCCTGTTCGGACTGGCTGGCGGTGCCTGTGCTCTGGTAACAGAATTCGACGCCCTCATCGCCCTCAGGGTGCTGCAGGGAATCGGCGCCGCTTCTCTGGCTACCATTAACCTGACCATTATCGGTGACCTGTTTCAGGGAGAGCGGAGAGCGGCGGCGATAGGGCTGAATGCCAGTGTGCTGAACGTAGGGGTTGCCTCCTATCCCCTGATTGGCGGGGCGCTGGCGACATTCGCCTGGAACTACCCCTTTCTCCTGCCGTTGGTTGCCATACCAGTTGGCCTTATCGTCCTTTTCGGGTTAAACAACCCCGAACCCAGGAGCCGGGAGAGCCTGCGACAATATCTGGGCAGCGCCTGGCGCTATGTTATGAACATCAAGGTTGCCAGTGTCTTTATAGCGGGCGTGATTCTCTTCTTAATTACATACGGCCCTTATCAGACCTACTTGAGCCTTTACCTCGCGGAATCTTTTGAGACCTCATCCTTTATTATCGGCGTTCTTCTTTCCACTATGGCAATTACTTCGGCGCTGGTTTCTTCACAGCTGGGGAGAATAGTCAAGCTGATATCGGTGCCAAACCTAATTAATCTAGGCTTCGTCCTTCAAGCGGTATCCCTGGTCCTGATCCCCTTTATGCCGCGAGCGGAGTTCATGCTGATATCCACCTTCATTGTGGGACTGGCCATGGGGATATTGCTTCCTGGGTTAATGACTTACGTCGCTGGAGTGGCGCCCCTGGAATACCGCGCCGCCGTGATGTCGATACACTCGACAATGTTACGGGTGGGCCAGACGCTGGGGCCGTTGATTTTCGGGCTGGTCTATATCCATGCCAGCTTTGAGGGCGTATTCCTTTACGGTGCCGCGCTATCGCTGCTCACGGCTATAGTCGGCTTTGTCGGCGGCAAGCTGATTCGCTAGCCGCCTGGCATTTGGGGCAGAAGTAGCTCCCCCGATTTCTAACCGGGATGCGCTCAAGCGGCGTGCCGCATACGGGGCAATTTTTACCACGTCCATGAGCAACCTTGAACTCAAAGTGGGCGGTGCCTATCTGCCCGTCGGGGCGAAAATAGGTGTCCACGCTGGCTCCCTTTTTATTGATGGCTGCCCGCAAAACCTGCTGAATGGCGTGGTGAAGTCGCCCTATCTCTTCTTTAGGCAGGCTTTTCCCTGACCTTAGCGGGTGAATTCCCGCCCGAAACAGGGCTTCGTCGGCGTACATATTGCCGATGCCGGCAACCAGGCCCTGGTCGCAGAGCAGGGCTTTTATCGGCGCCGTGCGTTTGCTCAGGCGCTGGGCCAGAACTTCAGGGGTAAAGTCAGCTTCCAGTGGTTCGGGGCCAAGCTTACCGATGATGGTATTTTTGTCCCCCACCAGCCACATCACCCCGAACTTACGCGGGTCACGGAAGTAAATTTTGCTTCCATCGTCCAGGTAGATTATGGCGCGGGTGAATCTATCCGGCGGTTTTAGCAGTAGCGAGCCGCTCATCTTGAGATGTATAATTAGCGCCTCGCCGCCGCTTAAGCTGAGAATCAGGTACTTTCCCCGCCGCTCTATGGCGGTTATCTTCTGCCCCATGATACGGGAGCAAAATTCCTCCAGCGACGGCTTTTTCACTATGCCGTCCCAGGGCAGGGTAACGTCGGTGATTTGACGACCGATAATG
>CAYWCO010000051.1:0-8363 GCA_964456815.1 uncultured Dehalococcoidales bacterium
GCGCAGTGAGTCGCTGAGAGCCGCCAGGTGGGGGAAGCGGGCGAGGATGGCATTGAGCAGGGTATGAGCGGGGTGCCCCGGGGCGGGGTGGACGGTCAGACCCGCCGGCTTATCCACCACCAGGAGGTCATCGTCCTCATAGATGATATTCAGCGGAATCGCTTCAGGGGTAAGCGGGCTGGGTGGGGCGGGGGGAAGGACAACCTTCAGCCTGTCGCCGGCGTTAAGCCTGAGTCCTGCCTTAGCCATCTGGTCATTGACCGTGATATGCCCGTCGGCAATAAGCCTCTGGATGCGAGCCCGGGAAAGCTCGGCAAGCTTGCCACAGACATACCTGTCCAGGCGAACGCCCGGCTCATCGGCGATGAAATTATATACCCTCTCCATCATCAGGCTAACAAATCAGCGCTTTTCGGTTTTGCCCAGGCGGAGCAGTGAGTAAGCGAATAAAATCGTGCCAACAACTATCGCTGAATCAGCAATATTGAATGCCGGCCACCAGCCGACGCTGATAAAGTCGGTAACACCGCCAAAGCGCAGGCGGTCAATCAGGTTGCCTGTTATCCCACCAAGAATCAAGCCCAGTGCCGTCCAGGCTAATAAATTATCCAGGGGGGGGAAGCGGTGACGGATAATAAGGGCATAGAAGATAAGAAGGGCGGCACCGACGATAGCCACTATGCCCAGGGCAAATGATCGGCCTTGAAATAAGCCAAAGGCGGCTCCGGTATTAGGGGAGAAACGGGTTATACTAAATATTCCCGCCTCAAACAGCGATTGCCCTTCCAGGAGACTGGATCTTATCCCGAGCTTGGTGAACTGGTCAGCAACCACCACCCCTGACGCGGCAAGGAAAAAAGGCCACATTCCGCGCCTACGTTGGAGACTACTTGCCCTTCGCATTCTTCGTCTGAAGTGCCTTACAGTTCAAGCACAGGCTGGCCTGGGGGAGTGCTTCAAGCCGGGCGGGGTCTATAGGTTGCCCGCAATTATCACATTTACCATAGGTCCCGTCTTCAAACTTTTGCAAGGCATGCTCCACCTCGGCTAACTGCTCCCTGATACGCTTCTCCAGGGTCAGTCGCTTCTCCAGCTCAAAGCTCTCAGTAGCCTCCTCCTCCCTCTTGCCAAAAGGACTACCCTCACGCCGCTCATCAGCCGGGCGAGCGGTAGATTTTAGTTGTTCCATTTCCTCATTCAACCGCTTTTGCATACCCTCGAGACGAGAGCGCAGTAGATTAAAACCTATGGTCATTTTTCCCTCCCCTCCGCCTACCTATGCTAACAGGTAAGCACTTATAACTAGCAGTTAGCACGGTAAGGATTGCGTAAAGATGCTAGTCAAGCATCACACGCAAATGGCGGGTGGTACCCCTGCCTGCCCACACCAGTAATTATTGACAGAGTATACCATACACTAAGTGTATCCTATTTACTTCATTTGGTCAATGCCCTTAAGGCTATTGACAAGCGGGGACAATATTGCTATAGTGTAAATGATAATATTTTTCATTTACACGCAGGCTCCGAGTAAAATCAAAGATGAAACTTGCCGAGAGAAGGATAGTAGCCGCCCTGAGAGAGCAAGGCTATAAGCTCACCCCCCAGCGGCGGGCGGTGATACGGACAATTGTCTCCAGCCAGGACCACCTCACCCCTGCCGCCCTATACGAGAGGGTACGCCAGGAGCACCCAGCTATCGGGCTGGTAACCATCTACCGCACCCTTGAGCTGCTTTCCAGGCTGGAGCTTATCTGCGAGCTACATGCCGGCGGTAGCTGCCACAGCTATACAATCAGCATCCCGGAGCACCATCATCATCTTATCTGCTCCAACTGCGGTGAGGTTATTGACTTTACCGGATATGACCTAACCGAGCTTGAGCAAAGGCTGCACCGGGAGACCGGTTTTGAGATTGAAGGGCACCTTCTTGAGTTCATCGGTCGGTGCCAGAACTGTCAGAAAAATGCTTAGACGGATAGCCAGCGAACTCAAGGAGCATGTATCCTTCACCGCCCTCGGTGCCGCTACCGGCATCGTTATCATGGCAATAATAGTCTTCGCCCATATCCCCTCCCCCATCTCCGAGGCTGCTTTTTACACCCTGCACCCCCTGCATGTGATATTGAGCGCCCTGGTGACCACTGCCCTCTATGCCAGGTATAGTAAGGGCAAGCTCTGGGCAGCGATTTTGATTGGCTATGCCGGCTCTGTTGGCATTGCTACCCTAAGCGATGTCGTAATTCCCTACCTGGGAGGAGCCCTGCTCAATATCGATATGGGTTTTCACGTACCCTTTATTGAGACGGAGGAAATGCCCTTCTTCGGGGTGGCAAAGTGGGTGGTGATAAATTCAGCGGCACTTATCGGCATCGCCATAGGTTACTGGAAACATGCCACCAAATTCCCCCACTCAGGACACGTGCTTTTGAGCACCTGGGCTTCGTTATTCTATTTCACCGCCTTCGGCATTGCTTCCTGGCTCCCCCTGCTCCCCCTCGTCTTCATATTCCTGTTTCTTGCCGTCTGGCTCCCCTGCTGCCTCAGCGATATCATCTTTCCCCTCCTCTTCGTAAGAAAAGCGGAAACTAAATAGTTGCCACCCACCGAGATATGACCTAAAATAATCAAGATGGGGCTTCAAATCACTACCCTGAGCGAGAATACGGCTGGTCTGGGCAATTTCCTGGGGGAGTGGGGGCTGAGCATCCTGGTAGAAACAGCCAAGGCAACCATCCTGTTTGATACCGGGCAGAGCATCTCCGCCAGCCACAATGCCGACCTCCTCGGCATAGACCTGGGCAAAATCAACAAGATTGTCTTAAGCCACGGTCACTACGACCATACCGGCGGTCTGCGCCAGATACTGCGCCGGGTGAGAAAGGAAATAGAGATAATAGCCCACCCTGATATATGGCAGGTAAAGTATGCCACCCGCCAGGGGGAAGAGGAGAGGTATATCGGGATACCATTTCACCGCCAGACACTGGAGAAGCTCGGTGCCAACTTTAAGCTGAGCAAAAAACCGGTAAGAATAACTGATAATATAACAACCACAGGCGAGATTCCCATGGTAACCGATTACGAAGGGATAGAGCCGTACCTCGTGGTAAAAGAAGGAGGCAGCTTCAAGCCGGATAAGCTCCTTGACGACCAGGCGCTGATTATCAAGACCAAGGCGGGGCTGGTGGTCATCCTGGGCTGCGCCCACCGCGGCATCATAAATACCCTCTACCATGCCCGGAAGCTCACCGGGGTAAAGGCAATAAATACCGTGGTTGGTGGCTGCCACCTTATGGATGCTACTGAAGAACGGATTTGGCTGACCATCGCCGCCCTCAAGGAGCTTAAGATACAAAGGTTAGGCGTCTCCCATTGCACCGGGCTGGCGGCATCGGCGATAATGGCGCAGGAGTTCGGCGACAGGTTCTTCTTTAATAACGCCGGTACTGTGATTAATCTATAATAGGGAGCAGTGATGAAGCTTTCGGTTCAACTGGCACCAAAAAATAAAAGGGGGCTTTTGCTGGCTAACCCGGTTATGACCGCCTCGGGCACCTTCGGCTACGGCACCGAGTACGAGCATCTCTTTGACATCCAGAGGCTGGGGGCTATCGTCTGCAAGGGGACTACCCTCAAGCCAAGGGAGGGAAACCCGCAGCCAAGGCTGGCGGAGACGCCCTGCGGTGTGCTCAACTCAATAGGGCTGCAGAATATCGGCGTTAAAGCCGTAGCCAGGGAGAAGGCGCCAGTCTGGGCAACCTGGCGCGTGCCCGCCATTGTTAATATCGTCGGGGAAACCGTTGAAGATTATGCCCGGCTGGCGGCAGAGCTTGACGGGGTAGCCGGCATCAGCGCCCTTGAGGTAAACATCGGCTGTCCCAATATCAAGGCCGGTGGCGCTGAGTTCGGCGCCAGGGCGGGGCCAGCCGCCGAGGTAACGGCCACAGTTAAAGCCTCCACCTCCCTGCCGGTGGTGGTCAAGCTAACCCCGAACACCACTGATATTGCCGAGATAGCCAGGGCGGTGGCTGGAGCCGGAGCCGATGCCATCTCTTTAATCAATACCCCCAGGGGCATGGTCATTGATACTGCCCAGCGCCGACCACTCTTAGGCAACAAATTCGGGGGACTCTCCGGACCGGCGATAAAGCCGATAGCCCTCTATATGGTCTATACCGTGGCTGGTGCCGTGAAGGTGCCGGTTATCGGCTGCGGCGGCATCACCACCCCGAGCGACGCCCTAGAGTTCATTATGGCCGGAGCCAGCGCCATCCAGGTAGGCACGGCCAACTTTACCAACCCCCGCGCCCCGCTTGACGTCCTTGAGGGAATTGAGCAATTTATGGAAAAGGAGGGGGTAAAAAATATAGCCGAGCTTATCGGGGCGGGGTTAAACTAACTAAAGATTAGTTTAGCACGAATTGGCAGAGGGATTGACAAAGGGTAGGTAACGCTTTAAACTTTTCTCCAGCTGGAATGCCAGGAGTTACAATTAAGTGAAGTCATCTAGCCGCTGGCTGCTTATTTTTGGAGCTGCTATTGGAGTCCTGGTTATAGTTGCCATAGCGCTGGTTTTCGCTATGGCCAGGCCAGGAAGTGAACCCCTACTGCCCGAAGATACGCCCGAGGGGACAGTGCAGAGATATCTCCTGGCTCTACAGGACGAAGACTATATGACGGCATATAACTACCTTTCCTTCCTACCTGATGAGCAAATTTCCTACGAAGTGTGGAAAGTACGAGCTACAAGGTACAAGGCAGGGTACGGGACGAAGGTTACGCTTGAGAAATCGACGGTAACAGGCAATGAAGCTACCGTATATGTTGTGTTTGATGTCTTCAGAGCCAGTGAGCCTCTCGGTGATTTTCCCTTCGAAGACCCGGTGTCTACTCGCTATCGCACCTTCCACCTCAAGCAAGAGGGAACCTCCTGGAAAATTACCTCGCCCACCTATGTGGGATGGTACTTCTATTAGAACGGTTAAGGAGAGTTAAATGAGCACGGCTAAGCGTGTCTATTTCTACCTGGTATACATTATCGCCCTGGGCATGTTCTCCGCTGGCGTGGGCATGCTGTTGCGCCTCTGCTTTGACCTAATCACCGAATACCCTGCCATACAGATTGGAGCACAAACTTTTAACCGGGAAGCACTCAGCCTTGGTCTGGCTATGCTGGTCATAGGCGGAGTGCTGTGGTTCCTCTTCTGGAGAGCAATCCAGAGAAATGTTTCCGGAGACCCTGTTGAGATAGGGTCGGCGATACGGAAGTTGTTCATGAACCTGATCCTGACAGTTTCAGCGCTGGTGGGACTTTACGCCGCTGCGGACTTCCTGAAATGGCTGACGGCTGGCGCGTTGCTGGACCACTTCCCGTCGGAAGAACTGGCTATGCTGGTAGTAACCGGCGTCATATGGTACTACCACTGGCGAGTAACCGAGAAAGAGGGGCAACCCTCACCGGCGGCAAAGACATTGAGACGATGGTACGTTTACCTGCTTTCAGGCTGGGGCTTAATAGCACTATCTGCCAACCTGGGGGGATTGGTCAATACCGCCGTCCTGCATCTACCTGTCTGGGGAGAGACAATAATCTCTGGCAGGTTCTGGGGTAGCAGCGTCCAGAGTAATCTAAGCTGGATATTGCTCGGGGGAGCCGCCTGGGGCTTTCACTGGTTTCGTATGGCAAGGGGAGATTTTGACTCTAGCCTCCGTCAGGTGTATTTATACCTTCTTGCCATATCCGGCGGGGCAATCGCCGGACTGGTGGCTCTAACCACTTCTCTCTTCAAGGTCTTCAGATTTGCCTTTGGTACCCTGGGCACACCCACTGACACATACTTCCAGTTTTTGGGCTGGGCAGTGCCCACGATGCTTGTTGCCGCTGCCGTATGGGTTTATCACCACCACGTGACGCAGGAGGAGGCAGTCCACGCCCAGCAACGACTTTCAGCGCGGCGGGTTCATTCCTATCTCATGTCATTTATTGGTCTGGGCACCTTAATTGCCGGTCTGATAATACTGCTTGGTATCCTGCTGGATGTACCGCTGCGTGCCGCTAGCATGGTGGTTACACCGGGGTGGTGGTACGACCAGCTTAGTGTCTGTCTGGCGCTGTTGGTGGTAGCCACGCCCATCTGGCTATATTACTGGAATAGAGTACTTCAGATGGCGGCTAAAGGAGTAGCCGAGCGGAGAGCGAGGTCGCGGCGCATCTTCCTGTATATAGTTGTGGGGGCAGCCATAGTAACGCTGGCTGCAGACCTGATAAACATCGTGTACCAGCTGCTGAACGGTCTACTCCAGGGGACGTTCGGGGTAGAAGTCCTTCGCCATTCTAAGTGGAGCCTGCAGTCTCTGGTTGTGGCAGTTCCGGTACTGATGTATCACTGGCGAATTTTGAGGCAGGACCAACGCCTTGGGGCGGAGGTAGCAGCGGCACGAAAAACAGTCACCGTGCTTGTCAGCGACAGAGCCGCTGAGCTAGCTTCCCAGATTGAGGAGAAGCTCGGCTACAAGGTTCACACGCTGCGCTATCTCGGGCAGAAGCCCAAGGACTTTCCTGCGTTATCAGATAAAGAAATCAGCCGACTAGCCGCCGACATACAAGCTGCCCCCGGCACGAAGGTTATGCTGATTGCAGCTAGGGGTAGAATACTGGTGCTACCCTACCAAGAGAAATAACCCTTGCTCTGCCAGTCATAGACATACGGAGGCTTTTAGCCTTGCCTTTTCGCAGTTGATTGCACTTTCTAACGAAGTTTCGGTTAGGGAGGTGGCAATATGGTCTCAGGGCTTAAGACATACCTCAGGTTAGCCTGGACTTGTAAGACTCCGCTGGTATTCCTTATGGATAAAGAGTATAAAACAATCTCAGCGGCCATCCTCAAGGAGATAGCCGAACAGATTAAGAGCAGGTTCAGGTATATTAAGGATATCTCTGACTGTGATGATGCTGCCCTGCTCTTCAAAGCGGCGGCCAGTGAGAGACACGAGAACGGGGTTGGACTTATCTACGGGAAGACCCCCAGAGGATTCCATGCCTGGAATGTAGCCATGTGCCCTGATGGTATTTTTGAGGTGGAGCCTCAGACGGCGGCTATCGGGAAGAGGAAGGGCTACAAGCCCTGGGTTATCCTTATATGAGATTATTCTACTAGCCTCTGCCCGGCAAGAAATGCCTGCTTCAGGGCATCGGGGTGTTCTTTGATTGCCCCCTTCTCATCCACCCCGGGGAAAAGCAAATCCCCCCCGTAAGCAATGTCAAGGACCTTGAACCAGGCTTTTACCGTAGCCAGCGACGGCTCAAATAGATTGGCCAGCTTCATGCCGCCGACGGCAATAAACAGACCCTTCCTCCCCCGCTCATCACCCAGCGGCGGTTGTTTCAGTATGTACTTCCTCGCCCAGAGCGCCTGGCAGCGGTCAATCATCGCCTTGGTCTGAGCGCTTACCCCCATAAAATGCACCGGCGAAGCCAGAACGATTCGGTCTGCCCGCTCCAGCTCCCTATATACCATCTGCATATCATCCTCAATCTTACACCTGCCCGCCTCAAAACAGGCATCACAGTGCTGGCAGGGACTAATCTCCAGGTCATTAAGAATAATTGTCTTGACCTCAGCCCCCTTGCTGGCGGCACCCTTCATAACCTCAGCCAGAAGAAGGTCGGTGTTGCCACCACGGCGCGGGCTGCCGCTGATACCAAGGACTCTCACCCCAGCCCCCCGATATGGCCCATGACCTCCTCCTCTCTGGCTTTCATCTTGAGCTCCAGCTCCGGCGTATCATGCTCATACCCCAGCAGGTGAAGCACGCCGTGGATGATAAGAACCAAGACCTCCTTCTTTAACGAATGTTTATACTCCTCCGCCTGTCTTACCGCTTGAGGGTAGGATATAATCACCTCCCCCAGGTGGAGAACACCGTCAGGGGGTTGAACAAAGGGGGGTAGGCTTCCCCCGGCCTCTTCTTTAGCGGAAAAGGCAAGAACATCCGTCGGCTCATCCCTTCCCAGATAGTCGCGATTTAGCCCCCTAACCCTTTCCTCGGTGGCAATAAAAAGACCAAGCTCGGCGTTAGCCTCAACGCCCAGAGCAGTGAGGACCTGTTCGGCTATACCCTGCAGCCAGCCTACCTCAAGCTTCCCCTCAAGCTCTTCATCAATCAAAACATTGATTTCCATCTGTGCCTCTCATAATAGCACACCGTAAAACAGCCCTCAATAAGATTATCTATCACCCTCACCCCCTGTATCCCCCTCTCCCTTGAGGGAGAGGGGGAAGATATTTTTAGAAGAGGGGCTATCGCCCCTCTTAAACACCCCAAATGAAGTAGGGAATTGGAGGCAAAACCCCTAAGGG
>CAYWCO010000052.1:0-8175 GCA_964456815.1 uncultured Dehalococcoidales bacterium
CCCCTTGCCCTTGCCCGTGGTGTAGGAACGCCTATCGTCGGCACCAGCGCCAACCTCAGCGGCAAGCCCAGCGCCCTGACTGCGGAGGAGGTCTACGCCCAGCTGAATAGCAAGGTAGACCTGATTATTGACGGCGGCAGATGCCCCGGCGGCAAGGAGTCAACCGTAGTTGATTTGACCGGGGAGACCCCCGCCCTCTTGCGGGAGGGGGCTATATCAAGGGAGGAGCTAAAAGGTGCGTATCGCCATTGGCGCTGACCACCGGGGGCTGGAGCTCAAGCAATTCATTATTGAGCTGCTCACCCGGATAGGGCACAGCTACGAGGACTTCGGCACTCATACCGCCGACTCCGTAGACTACCCCGATATTGCCCAAAGGGTGGCGGAGAAGGTCGCCGCCGGCAACTTTGAGCTCGGTATCCTAATCTGCGATACCGGCATCGGCATGTGCATCGCCGCCAATAAGGCCAGGGGAATAAGAGCCGCCCTCTGCCATGACGCCTTCAGCGCCCGCCGTGCCCGCCAGCACAATGACACCAACATCCTCTGCCTGGGGACGGGAGAAACACAGGATACAGTGCGTGAAATCGTTGAGGTTTTTCTTGGTACCCAGTTTGAAGGCGGAAGACACCAGCGAAGGCTGGACAAGATAAGGGCAATGGAGGAGAATATAGTTGACAATAAATAGGAACTATGCTATCTTATCTTGTAATGAACGAGCAGAGCGTCATTCTGGTACTTATAGTTATGAAACAAAGCCCGTGAGTGGGGCTTCGTCTCAACATGAGCCGTCCTCACGGGACGGCTTTTTTTATGAATAAAAAAATAGGATGGAGCAGGCTAATATGAAAAGCGACACTGTTAAACGGGGTTTAGAGCGTGCCCCCCACCGCTCCTTGCTTCACGCCGTGGGCTGGAGTAAGGCCGACATAGACAAGCCTATCATCGGCTTGGTCAACAGCTTCAGCGAGATTGTCCCCGGACACATACACCTGAAAGACGTCGCCGAGGCGGTTAAGGCCGGGGTATATAGCGGCGGGGGTATCCCCTTTGAAGTAAATACCATCGCCGTATGTGATGGCATTGCCATGAACCACCCCGGTATGAAATACAGCCTCCCCAGCCGTGAATTAATCGCTGACTCGGCAGAGATAGTGGCTGAAGCCCATGCCTTTGACGGGCTGGTCTTTATCACCAACTGCGACAAGATAATCCCGGGTATGCTCATGGCAGCGATAAGGCTGAACCTGCCAGCTATCTTCATCAGCGGCGGACCAATGCTGGCGGGGCGGTGGGAGCATAATGGTAAAACGGAAAAGATTGACCTCAGTACTGTCTTTGAGGCAGTGGGCAAGGTAGCCAGTGGCAAAATGGATGAGGCGGAATTGGAGCAGGTGGAGGAGCTTGCCTGCCCCGGCTGTGGCAGTTGCTCCGGCATGTTCACCGCCAATACCATGAATTGTATGACTGAAGCCCTGGGAATGGCGCTGACTGGGCATGGTACCATCCCTGCCGTTGACTCAAGGCGCCTGCAGCTAGCCAGAAAAGCCGGCGAGCAGGTTATGAAGCTGGTGGCTAATGATATTCGCCCCAGAGACATTATAAATAAGGACTCCATCTACAACGCCTTTACTGTTGACATGGCGTTAGGTGGCAGCACCAACTCCGTCCTGCACCTTATGGCAATAGCCCATGAGGCGGGGGTTGACTTCCCGCTATCAATGGTAAACCGGATAAGCCAGCGCACCCCCCACCTCTCCAAGATAAGACCAGCCGGCGAATATCACCTTGAGGACTTAGACCGTGCCGGTGGCATCGCTGCCGTGATGAAAGAACTGAAGGGGGTATTAAAGCTGGGGGCAAAGACGGTATCGGAAAAGACAGTGCTCGGAGTCATTTCCGAAGGCCAGAATATGGATAAGGAGGTTATCCACCCCATTGCCCATGCCCACTCCCCTATGGGCGGCATCGCCATCCTCTTTGGCAACCTGGCACCGGAGGGGGCGGTGATAAAAAGGGCAGCCGTAGCTCCAGAGATGATGGTTCATGAGGGAGCGGCCAGGGTCTTTAACTCCGAAGAAGAAGCGACCAAGGCTATTATGGATAAGAGAATAAAGCCGGGGGAGGTAATTGTTATCCGCTATGAAGGGCCCAAGGGCGGACCGGGGATGAGGGAGATGCTCACCCCCACCTCCCTCTTGACCGGCATGGGGATGGACAAAGAGGTAGCCCTTATCACCGACGGGCGTTTCTCTGGAGCCACCCGCGGGGCGGCTATCGGGCATGTCTCCCCCGAGGCAGCCAGCAAGGGACCTATTGCCATCCTGAAGAACGGGGATATAATCAAGATTGATATTCCCAATTATAAGCTTGAAGTCAAGCTTTCTAATAAAGAAATATCAAAACGCCTGGCACAACTGGCCGAGTTTAAGCCTAAAATAAAGACCGGCTACCTCAGGTACTACGCCGAGAAGGTAGGCTCAGCCAGCAGCGGGGCAGTTTTCACTGGATAAGGGGGCTATTATGAAGCTGACCGGAGCGCAAATGGTATGTGAGAGCCTGGTAAAGGAAGGAGTAGAGGTTATCTTTGGCATCCTGGGCGGAGCTCTTCTGCCCCTCTATGATACCCTGCCCCACTACCCCAAGCTTCGTCATATTCTGGTGCGCCATGAGCAGGGGGCAGCCCATGCCGCCGAAGGCTATGCCCGAGCCACGGGCAAGGTTGGGGTGTGCCTGGCGACCTCTGGTCCGGGGGCGGCTAACCTGGTAACCGGCATTGCCAATGCCCACCTTGATTCATCCCCGATAGTAGCTATCACCGGTCAGGTAGCCAGACCGTTTATTGGCAAGGATGCCTTCCAGGAGATTGACATTACCGGCATCACCCAGCCTATAACCAAGCATAACTACCTGGTTCTTGATGCGGCTTTGCTACCAAAGATATTCAAGGAGGCTTTTTACCTCGCCCGGACGGGGCGACCGGGACCGGTACTTATTGACCTACCGAGGGATGTTCAAATAGACCAGGCGGAATTTCATTACCCGAACAGGGTTGACCTACCCAGCTATAAACCAACACTCGAGGGACACCCCGCCCAGATCAAGAAGGCAGCCAAGCTCATAAATGAGTCTCAGCGTCCCGTTATTATTGCCGGCAGGGGGATAATCATCTCCGCGGCGTATGCCGAGCTAAAGGAGCTGGTGGAGAAAGCGCAGATACCGGTGGTTACCACCCTACTGGGTATTAGCTGCTTCCCCGAGTCTCACGCCCTGAGCTACGGGATGATAGGGATGCACGGCATGGCTTATGCCAACTTTGCCGTTGAGGCTGCTGACCTTATTATTGCCATCGGGATGAGATTTGATGACAGGGCGACGGCTAAGGTAAGTGCCTTCGCTCCTCATGCCAAGGTCATTCATATTGATATTGACCCGGCGGAGATTGGCAAAAACGTGAGCGTTGATGTGCCCATTGTCGGTGATGCCAAAGCCGTCCTTCAAAAATTAAATAAGCAGGTCACCTCCGCCAAGCATATTGACTGGGTCCGGCAGCTTGATGACTGGCGAAAGGAGCATCCGTCACTAGTTATCAGGGACACCGACCAGCTACTGCCCCAGTACGTCATTCGCCAGATATATGAGGTAACGAAGGGCGAGGCAATAATTGTTACCGGGGTAGGGCAGAACCAGATGTGGGCGGCTCAACATTACTGGTATGACAAGCCAAACAGCTTTATATCCTCAGGCGGACTGGGGACTATGGGGTTTGAACTCCCCGCCGCCTTTGGCGCCCAGATTGGACGTCCCGATAAGACCGTCTGGTGTATCGCCGGCGACGGTGGTTTCCAGATGACAATCCAGGAGCTAGCCACCGTGGTTCAGGAAAAGGCGGCGGTCAAGATAGCCATTATGAATAACGGCTACCTGGGGATGGTGAGGCAGTGGCAGGAGCTTTTCTACGGGAAGCGCTATGTAGCCACACCGGTGAGCAGCCCCGACTTTATAAAGATTGCTGAGGCATATGGCTTACCCGGGCTAAAGGTTGAACGCAAGGAAGAGGTGATTCCGGCTATCCAGAAGGCAATGGCAGACCCAGGCCCATTCCTGATAGACTTTAAGATAGAGCCGGAGGAGAATGTTTATCCCATGGTGCCTCCGGGGGCAGCCTTAAGCGAGGTCATTGAGGAGCCCAAGAAAAAGGCAAAAGCTGCCGCCGATTCGGCAAAGCTTCCGGTAAGCAATATCTAGCTGGGGAAAGAGGTGACATTATGACAAAGCATACCCTAGTTGCTCTGGTAGAGGATAAACCCGGGGTACTTAACGAGATGGCAAGTCTTTTCCGGAGGCGTGGCTTCAATATTGAAAGCATCGCCGTGGGACATAGCGAAGTGCCCCACCTATCGCGCACGACCATAGTCGTCAATGGTGCCGATGCCATGGTGGAACAGGTCAGGAAACAGCTGGATAAGCTCATAGACGTGGTCAAGGTCTCCGATATTACCGGGGAGGAAATTATTTCCCGGGAGCTGGCACTTATTAAGGTAAAGACCACCCCCGCCAGCCGAAGCGAGGTTATTGAGATTGTTGATATCTTCAGGGCAAATATTGTCGATGTCGGCGCTGATTCGGTAACCATTGAGGTTACCGGCGATGAGGATAAGCTTAACTCCCTGCTCAAACTGCTGCGCGGTTTCGGCATCAGGGAAATAACCAGGACCGGCTGCATAGCTATGACGCGGGGCGGCATGGGGCCACCCCCAACCGATAAAAAGTCGCCTAAAGCTAAGGAAAAATAGAGGGGCAGACTATGGCTGCTACCGTCACCAATATTTTGCAAGTTGACGTTGAGGACTGGTATTGCGACCTTGACATTAAGGACTGGGAATTCCAGGAGGATAGGGTGGTTGGGGCTACCAATAAGGTGCTGGATATAATAAAAGAGGCCAATATGCAGGCAACCTTTTTTGTGCTAGGTTATGTGGCAGAGCACCATCCGGAACTGGTTGGTCGGATTAAGAATGAAGGGCATGAAATTGCTACCCATGGTTATGCGCATAGAGGAATTAAGAAGGAATCACCACAGTCGCTAGAGGAGGACTTACTAAAATCTATCAAGATACTGGAGGGAGTAAGCGGAGAAAAGGTCTTGGGATACAGGGCACCGCAATTTAGCATTACTGAGAAAACATCATGGGCTATAGATGTCCTAAAACGAGCCGGCCTGAAGTATGACTCAAGTATCTTCCCGGCAAAAAATCACCTGTATGGTGTGCCTCATGCCTCTCTGTTCCCTTATCATATTTCTTCGTCAAATATTGCCATTGACGACCCGGGAGAAGATTTTTTAGAAATACCGTTATCTGTATATGAGATACCTGGCACATCAATGAAGATACCCGTTGCCGGGGGATTTTACCTACGGTTTTTACCCTACTCTTTCATCAAGTACGCCCTGAGAAAGATAAACAGGCAAAATCAAGTTGCGGTCTGTTATATTCACCCGTGGGAATTAGACCCCCAGCAGCCAAGAATATCTTCACTCCGCTGGTACCATTACTGGTGCCTATCTTCGACGGAAAGAAAGCTGAGGAAACTACTAAAGGACTTTAAATTTGACTCTGTGAGCAGGGTGATGAAACTTGCGTGATAATAAAACAAAGAGATACTTTCAAAATATAGCCGAAGATTTTGACGACATCTATGATAATAGGGGAACCTTCCTAAACAGGTTTATCAACAAGGTGTTCAGGAAGGGTATGTATGAACGCGCCACGCTCGCGGTGAAGGAATGTGGCAATGTTGAAGGCAAGAGCATCCTTGACATTGGCTGTGGCTCGGGACGTATTGCCCTGGTTCTCGCGGCAAAGGGAGCGGATGTCCTGGGTATTGACTACTCCCTGAATATGGTGGGGCTGGCAGACGGCTATCTAAAGAGCCAGGGGGGAAACATGAATGCTAAGTTTGTATGCTGTGATTTTATGGCGGATTTCCGCAGCGACAAGCTGTTTGATATTACACTGGCGTTAGGAGTTTTGGACTATATTACAAGCCCTATGCCCTTCTTAAAAAAAATGAGGGAGCTAACAAAGGAACAGATGATTGTGTCATATCCGGCAAGATTTACCTTACAAATGCCGATAAGGAAGGTCTGGCTATGGACAAGGCGCTGTCCGGTGCATTTTTATACTACACGGCAGCTAACCAGAATGTACGAACCCATGGCAATAAGGGAACTTAAGATTATGACCATGCCTACGGGCGCAAGGATGCCAACTGATTACTTAGTGAAGGCAGTAATAAAATAAGGAGATGAGGAAATATGGCCAAGATATACTATGATAAGGACTGTAACCTGAAGCTGCTTGAGGGGAAGGTGGTGGGCATTATCGGCTACGGAAGCCAGGGACACGCCCACGCCCAGAACCTGAGGGATAGCGGCTGCCAGGTAATAGTGGCTGAAGCCAAGGGGACGCCGGGCTGGAAGAAAGCCCAAGACGGCGGCTTCAAGGTGATGACGGCAGCTGAGGCGGCAAAGGAAGCCGATTTAGTGGTAATGCTGGCTCCGGATAACCTGCAGCAGGATATCTATTGCGGCTCAATTGAAAGCGGGCTTACCCGAGGCAAAACGCTGATGTTCGCCCACGGCTTTAACATCCACTACGGGCAGATTATCCCCCCTCCCGAGGTTGATGTTACCATGATTGCCCCCAAGGGCCCCGGCCCCATGCTCAGGCAACTTTACACCGAAGGCATAGGCCTGCCAGCGCTGGTGGCAATTCATCAGGATGCCTCGGGCAAGGCGAGAGATATCGCCCTTGCCTACGCCAGGGGTATCGGTTGCGCCCGGGCGGGGGTCATTGAGACCACCTTCGCCGAGGAGACCGAGACCGACCTCTTCGGCGAGCAAACGGTTCTCTGCGGCGGGGTTACTGCCCTGGTCAAGGCCGGGTTTGAGACGCTGGTTGAGGCTGGCTACCAGCCCGAGATAGCCTACTTTGAATGCTTCCACGAGCTCAAGCTCATCGTTGACCTGATGTATAACGGCGGGCTAAGCCATATGCGTAACTCGGTCAGCGACACCGCCGAGTACGGCGATTATACCCGTGGGCCACGGGTGATTGATGAAATGGCTCAGGACGAGATGAGGCAAATTCTGGCTGAGATTCAGGACGGGAGCTTTGCCAAAGAGTGGATTCTGGAAAATAAGGCGGGGCGCCCGGAATACAACGCCCTAAAGCGCATGGACGAGGAACACCCCATTGAGCTGGTGGGCAGAGAGCTAAGAGGGATGATGCCGTGGCTGAAGGGGAAGTAGTATGAGTAACGGCACAGAGGAAACAGGAGACATCCGCAAGCGACTGGAGGAAATAGAAAAAGCAATCGCTGAATTGCGCGCCGGAGACCTTGCTATTATGAAAACAATGGCGGCAGGACTGTGTGAAGCGCACTGCAATATCTTCACCCTGTTCCAGAAAGGTGCAGACGCAGAGCTCTGGGCAAAGAAACTGGCTGAGGCTAAGCAAACAATTCAGGGCTCAGAGACAATTGAGGATGTCATTAAGACGCGCGATAATTTTATTAAGGACGTCACCGAACATGCCAGGGTGGAAGCCCCCAAGGCTGTTACCGAACCTGCCCAAGCGGAACCTGCCGAGGAAATTGCCGAACCTGTAAAAGCGGAAAAGGCAGATAATGCTGACGACGCTATGGACATTGCCTGCACATTTATGAAGAAGGATAACTCAGTGGCTCTGCCGCTGAAGGTAGAGCGAAGAGACGATATCTGGGTGGTAGATGTAGATGTGGGGGCAGTAAGGATGGAGATAGTCAGGGTTAAAGTGGACGCCAAGACAGGCGAGATTCTGGGTCACAAAACAGTAGAGAAAAAATAAAACAAGCTACTTGTTTAAGGGAATAAACTATGGACAGGGTAATTATCTTTGATACAACACTTAGGGATGGAGAGCAGGCGGCGGGGGGAACACTAAATATCCAGGAGAAGCTGGAGATAGCCGGGCAGCTGGAAAGGCTTAACGTTGATGTCATTGAGGCCGGCTTTCCCATAAGCTCCCCCAGCGACTTTGAGGCAGTAAGAAATATTGCCAAGGAGATCCGCACCCCCATCATCTGCGCCCTCGCCCGGGCTCATCCTGAAGATATAGACCGGGCATGGGA
>CAYWCO010000053.1:0-8062 GCA_964456815.1 uncultured Dehalococcoidales bacterium
GTAATCACCCTGATGTCGGTGGGGAGGGGAGCCCAGGCAGCGATTACCTCCACCTTTGAGGAGTTGGGCACCAATGTACTCTATGTAATGTCCACCTCGGTTGAGGAGGGGGGGATGATGGCGATACAATATGGAACCACCACGCCGAACCTCACCCTGGCTGATGCCAAGGCTCTGGAGCGCATAGACTCGGTGACGGCGATAGCCTCGGTGAATGAGAACTATGTTGAAATAACCGCCAGCGGTGAGAGTAAGGTGGCTATCATCCACGGGGCTACCCCTGAATATCAGGAGGTATACAAGTACTCCATAGCCTCGGGGCAGTTTTTTTCTGATAGCGATGTAGCCTCCAGGGACGCGGTGGTAGTCCTGGGGGACAAGGTGGCTGAAGACCTTTTTGGTGATTATGACCCGGTGGGGGAGAGGGTTAAAATCAAGGGGAAGCGGTTTGATGTTATCGGGGTCATGGAGCCCAAGGGTGGGGCGATGATGGGGGTTAGCATGGATGATATAGTGGTGACACCAATAACTACCTTTCAGACCAGGCTATTTACCCAGCGCACCCCTGCTGGCGAAGACGCCGTCCAGTCAATCGCTCTCCAGGTAGCCAGCGCCGAGGCGGTAGACGATGTAACCGATGAGATTGAAGATATCCTGAGGAGGCGGCATCGGCTGGCGGCAGATGAGAAGAACGATTTTGCCGTCGTCAGCATGGAGCAGATGCTGGGCATGTTTCAGCAGGTACTCGGCATATTTACCCTAGTCCTGGGGGCTATTGCCAGCATCTCCTTGCTGGTTGGTAGTATCGGAATTATGAACATCATGCTGGTCTCGGTAACCGAGCGTACCAGAGAGATAGGCATTCGCAAGGCGGTGGGGGCGAAACGGCGGGATATTCTGCTCCAGTTTCTTTTAGAGGCGGCAGTGCTGAGTCTGCTCGGTGGCGGGGTGGGGATAGTTGGCGGCTGGATGTTATCATTTTTGATTTCTCTCATTGATATTGGCGGGATAACCCTTCATTCTGTGGTCTCGGCGGATATTGTGATTCTGGCGGTCTCGGTATCGGTGTTTATTGGTCTGGCGTCAGGGGTGTACCCGGCGATGAGGGCAGCCAGGCTAAATCCTATTGATGCCCTGCGCTATGGATGAGGGAGGTTTAAGATATGAACTGGCTTGATATCGTGCTCATGGTGGCTATAGCTATGGCTACTGTGGCCGGGCTCGGCATCGGGATTATTAGAGCCGCTTTATTCCTTGCCGGCTTAATATTCGGTATAGTCCTTGCCGGGCACTACTATATCCCGTTCTCCCAGGTGTTAGATGCTGTCCTGCAGCCTAACGTGGCTAAGGTTGTTGCCTTTATCATTATACTGGCGGCGGTAATGGTAGCGGCTGCCTTTTTAGCTATGTTCTTGAAGCGGGGTGCCTCGGTGATAAAATTGGGCTGGGCCGACCGGCTGGGTGGAGCTGTCCTTGGTCTGGTGTTGGGGGCTATACTCTGCGGCTGCTTGCTGGCGGTTTGGGTCAAGTTTATCGGCAGCGGTGAGACTATCGTTGAATCAACCCTGGCGCAAATATTGCTGGACCGCTTTCCTATGGTGCTGGCGCTGCTCCCCGACGAGTTTGAGGCGGTGCGCTCTTTCTTTCAGTGAGGGCTCTTGCCTTGAAACTTCTTTTTCAGTGCGGTGGCAACATGTTTGGGGACAAGGTCGTCGATAGCGCCGCCCAGACTGGCTG
Organism: uncultured Dehalococcoidales bacterium; assembly: GCA_964456815.1. Taxonomy (GTDB): domain Bacteria; phylum Chloroflexota; class Dehalococcoidia; order Dehalococcoidales; family BS750m-G39; genus CAVTZP01. The sequence continues at coordinate 1,738 of CAYWCO010000053.1, forward strand.
CCTCTTTCATCAAACTGGAGCTGAGAAACTGGTATTCCACACTTGACATCAGGCAGACGAACTCCAGCTCAGGGAATAGCTTCTTGTTCATCATTGCCATGTCAAACTCCCGCTCAAAGTCGGCGCTCATTCTCAGCCCCCGCACCATAGCCTTTGCCTTTGCCTTTCGGGCGAACTCAACGGTCAGCCCGCCGAAGGACTCCACCTCAACGTTGGGCAGGTGGGCTATCGCTTTTCTTATCAGCTCCACCCTCTCTTCGGTGCTGAATAAGAGGGGTTTATTCGGGGTCTTGTAGACACCGATGATGAGCTTATCAAAGACCTTGGCGGCTCTGGTGGCAATGTCAAGGTGTCCGTTGGTTATCGGGTCAAAGCTGCCCGGGTAGATAGCAATGTTCAAGTCCTTGCCTCCTTTTGAAAAACTTTAATGCAGCTATCACCGTGGCGGCGCTCCTTTATCGCCTGCAAGGGGGGATAGGTTGATTCCAGGGGGAGGTGGGTGGAGTGCGTCACCACGACGATTGTCTCTGGCCCCACTAATTTGGAACCTGCCAGTTGCTGCACCAGGCTGCCTATAGACGAATCGGAATAGGGCGGGTCTATCAGTATGATGCTGTACTCATCCTCGAGAAAGGAAAGCGCTTTAGCCACGCTGCAGCAATAAACATGGGACTGGGCGGTAAGCCTTGTCTTCTCCAGGTTTTCCCTGATTATGCGGCAACACTGTGGCTCATGTTCGACGAAGTCAACCCAACCGGCGCCGCGAGATAGCGCCTCAATGCCTAGGGCTCCGCTGCCGGAGAAGAGGTCAAGCACCCGTGACCAGTTGCTGGTGGTAGTTTCCAGTATGGAGAAGATTGCCCCCCGCACTAAATCTGTCGCCGGGCGTGTAGCCGTCCTCTTCGGTGCTTTAATTTGGTGCCCTTTGGCTCTGCCAGCAATAACTCGCATCGGTTCCCCCCTGCCCTGTGATGATAGCCAGTTTTAGCCGATATTGTCAATACAGAGTTTATTATGCTATACTGATAGCCGCTATCGCGTAAGCGGGAGGAAGATATTGCTGGCAGACTACGGCTATATCGGCTTGCTTCTGGCGTTTGCCGTTTTTTTTGCTGTTACCACCCTTCTCCTCCCCTTTTCTCTTAGTCTCCCGGCACGTCTGACGCTCTATTTTCGCCGCTTTCAGCAATATCTGCAGACCCGTTATCCCTTCCTGGTTAAATTCATGCCTCCCCTTCCCTCCTTCCCCAAGTTTATGCAGGTTGTTCCCTATAACCCAACTCCGGTCAAAAGCTCCACCTTCGAGTGCGGGATGAAGACCATAGGTACGGCCTGGATCCGGTTTAATTTCCGCTATTATTTTTATGCCCTGGTTTTTATCGCTCTGGACGTGATGGTTGTCTTCTTATACCCGTGGGCGGTTGAGCTGAGGAAACTGGGGTTATTCGGCTTTATCGGGATGGGCATTTTCATCTTCATCATAGTTATCGGTTATATCTATGCTTGGAAGAAGAAGGTCCTGGAATGGAAATAGACGAGGTTTATCCCGGCGGCGAACTGGATAAGCTTGAAGGCGAGCAGATAAACTCGCTTATTGCCCAGAGTCAGCAGCCCATTCCCGACCCCGATGAGTGGCTTGATGAAGAGCTCAAGCGCAATATCCTGCTGACCTCGGTGGATGCCATACTTGACTGGGGACGGCGCTCTTCCCTCTGGCCGGTATTTTGTTTTCCCGCCTGCTGCGCCTTTGAATTTATGACTACGGCCGCCTCTCGTTTTGATATCTCCCGCTTTGGCATGGAAATCGTCCGCGCCTCACCACGCCAGGCTGACCTGATGATTACTGCGGGCACGCTGACCTGGAAGATGGCGCCCCAGGTGAAAAGAATCTACGACCAGATGGCGGAGCCGAAGTGGGTGCTAGCCATGGGGGCATGCGCTATCAGCGGCGGCATTTTCCGCTCCTCTTATAGCGTGGTTCCGGGGTATAACCGCATCATCCCGGTTGATGTCTATGTGCCGGGGTGTCCTCCCCGCCCCGAAGCCCTGCTTTATGGTATAAGTATGCTGCATAAAAAGATAGCCAAAATGAGTATTGCCCCGAAAGGTAAATAAGGTAAATAAAGATGACGGTAGCCCTTTCTGGTAAGGAAATAGCCGCTAGACTGGAAAAGCAGTTCCCGGGGGGTATCGTCGAGTCGGGGGCAGATAGCCTTCTGGTCAAAGCTGAGTCACTGCTGGAAATAGCCAGCTACCTGAAGAGCACCCGCGGGCTTGACCTTGACTACCTCACCGCCATTACCGCCGTTGACTTTCTTGACTACTTTGAGGTTGACTACCTACTGACCTCGCTTAAGCATAATCACTGCCTGCTAGTGAAGAGCCGCTGTTACGACCGTGATAATCCCACCCTGCCCTCGGTGGTCAGCCTGTGGCGGGGCGCCGATTTTCAGGAGAGAGAAATCTACGACCTGATGGGGATTAGCTTTGAGGGGCACCCCAATCTGAAGCGCATCGTTCTCTGGGAGGGCTTTGAGGGGCACCCCTTAAGGAAAGATTTTTTGTAAGTATATGGAAACTACTAAAGAAGTAATAGTCAAGACCGAACCCTTTGTCGTTAATATCGGCCCCGTCCACCCCAGCACCCACGGGGTGTTCCGCATGAAGACCACCCTTGATGGCGAGGTCGTTGTTGACATGGAGCCGGTCTTCGGCTATCTCCACCGCGGCATTGAGAAGCTGGCTGAGGAGAGGACCTACACCGGTTGCATTCCGCTGACCGACCGCCTGGACTACCTGGCCTCAATGAGCAACAACCTGGCTTATTGTTTAGCCGTGGAGAAGCTGGCCGGGGTTGCGGTGCCGGAGCGGGCGGAGTACATTCGGGTGATTATGGCTGAGCTGCAGCGCATCGCCTCTCACCTTGTAGCCGTCGGCGCTTTCCTTAATGACTGTGGCGCCTTTATGACCCCCATCCTCTATATGCTGCGGGAAAGGGAAAGGATTCTAGACCTCTTTGATATGGTCTGCGGCCAGCGGCTTACCTATAACTATATGCGGGTTGGCGGCGTCAGCCAGGATATTCCCGAAGAGTTTATCCCCGCCCTGAAAAAATTTCTTAAAGAGATGCCGGGCTGGGTTGATGAGTACGACCGTCTGCTTAAAGAAAACGAGATACTGCTGGCGAGGTCTAAGGGTGTCGGCATATTGCCTAAAGAGTTAGCAATCAATATCTCTGCCAGCGGCCCCGTGCTTCGTGCCAGCGGGGTGGAGTGGGACATCCGTCGGGCAGACCCGTATTCTATCTATGAGCGCTTTAAATTTGATATACCCACCGGCACCGCCGGCGACTGCTACGACCGCTACCGGGTCAGGATTGAAGAGATGCGCCAGAGTTTGCGTATCTTAGAGCAGGCGATGAAGGATTTACCCGAGGGCGAGGTGAGGAGCGACGTGCCTCACCTTATTCGCCCGCCGGTGGGGGAAGCCTACGGGCATATTGAAGGTCCCCGGGGCGAGCTTGGTTTTTACCTGGTTTCGGATAACTCTATTGCCCCCTACCGCTTCCATGTACGGGCGCCGACCCTTATCAACCTGACCGCTCTCAGCGATATGGTGCGGGGGTGGAAGGTGGCTGACCTTATCCTCATCTTCGGCAGCATTGATATCTGTCTGGCGGAGGTGGACCGGTAATGGCAATGGCTATGTTACCTCCGCACTGGCCCGGCAACTTCTGGGCGCACTGGGCGATATTTACCGTTATCATCCTCGTTTTTCTGCTGGCTTTTGTCATGGGGTTTATCTGGTTTGAGCGCCGTGCGATGGCGGTTATGCAGGCTCGGCTCGGCCCCAACCGGGCGGGCCCCTTTGGTATTTTTCAGCCGGTAGCCGACGCCCTTAAATTATTGATTAAGGAAGATATCGTTCCCGCGGCGGGCGATAAAGTAGTCCACTGGCTGGCGCCGGTGGTCGCCTTTGTGCCGGTGATGCTGATCTTTGCTGTGGTGCCCTTCCAGGGCGGAGTCATATTGGCTGACCTTAATATCGGCATCCTTTATATCGTGGCTATCAGCTCGGTGACAACGGTGGGAATATTCATGGCGGGGTGGAGTTCCAACAACAAGTATTCTCTGCTCGGCGCCATGCGCCAGATAGCCTCAGTGGTGAGCTACGAGATACCGGTGGTATTATCTATTGTCGGCGTGATTCTGCTCGCTGGCTCACTCTCTATGCAGCAGATAGTGCTGGCTCAGGACATCCCCTTTATTTTGCTGCAGCCGCTGGGCTTTCTGCTCTTTTTTACTGGCGCCCTGGCTGAAATTAACCGCGCTCCCTTTGACCTCACCGAGGCTGACTCCGAGATTGTGGCTGGCTTTAACACCGAATATTCGGGAATGAAATTCGGCCTGCTCTTTCTGGCTGAGTACGGCGAGGCGCTGGCTATCTCGGCCATCGTCACCACCCTCTTTCTCGGCGGCTGGAGAGGACCCCTGCTACCACCCTGGCTCTGGTTTCTGGTCAAGGTCTGGGCTGTATTCTTTGTTATTGTCTGGATAAGGACCACCGTGCCCCGGGTCAGGATTGACCAGTTAATGGCGCTGGCCTGGAAGTTCCTCTTTCCCCTGGCGCTGCTAAATCTGCTTATCACCGCCGTGGAGATACTGGTCTGGCCGGCGGTTTCGCTCTGGGTACTTGTGCCAATTAACATCGCTATCATGATAGTCCTGGTGCTTTTGTGGTCGAGACTCTTTAAGTTAGGCTGGGGTAGAGTTAATGTTTGAGCGCTACGGAATAGGCATTGCCAAGGGCTTATCGGTGACGATAAGGCACCTGCTCCGGCGTCCGGTAACCACGCAGTATCCCGAGCAGAGGCTTAACCCTTCCCGCCGGATTCGGGGTAACGAGCTTATCTGGGATAGGGGCAAGTGCACCGGCTGTGCTACCTGTGCCAGGACCTGCCCTCAGGGTGTTATTCATATTGTCACCTCGGTCGAACTCGAGGAGAATAAATATAAGGTCGAGAAGTTTGAGGTCGATATGGGCTACTGTATCTTCTGCGGTCTGTGCGTTGAAGCCTGCCCCTACGATGCTTTATTTATGGGCTATGCCTACGAGCGAGCCCGCTATCGGCGGGGGGAACTGATACGGGACAGGGAGGAATTATCGGCATCGGAGGAAAGAAAACCCAGCGCTTATGCCCGTCCCCAGGTTGAAGCCACCTTGCCCAAGCAGACCCTGCTTCTGGATAAGGATAGGGGGAGAAGGTAATGGGAGTTAGTGTTGCCTTCTGGATACTGGCTATAGTAGGGGTAATGGCGGCTCTAGCCGTGGTCTTACTGCGCGATGTCTTCCGGGCGGCGCTCTCCCTGGTCTTATGCTTCCTGACCGTGGCTGGAATCTATATCACCCTCAGCGCCGACTTTCTGGCGGCGGTGCAGGTCCTGATTTATGTCGGCGCTATATCGGTGCTGATTATTTTAGCGATAATGCTGACCAGAGAGGTGCAGCGGGGCAGCCCCTCTAACCGGCTGCAAGTCCCCGCTTTTATTATTGCCGTGCTGTTTCTGGGCGGGGTTGTCTTTGCCCTGCTTAATACCCCGTGGGCGGTATCCTCAGCCCCACCCTTGGAACCGACCACCCCGGCTATTGCCGGGCTGCTCTTCGGCGAGGGTGGCTTTATCCTGCCCGTAGAGATTGCCCCCCTTCTTCTACTGGCGGCAATCTTGGGGGCTATCGTCCTGGTGAGGGAGAAGTAGATTATGGTAGGTCTGGAACATTACCTTATATTGTCGGCAGTTCTCTTCTCCATCGGGCTTTATGGCGCCCTGGCCAAGCGCAATGCCATAATCATCCTGATGTCTATTGAGCTTATGCTCAATGCGGTGAACATCACCATGGTTGCCTTCTCCCGCTATATCGTGCCCCTGCTGCTGACGGGGCAGATTTTTGCTATCTTCGTTATGGTGGTGGCGGCGGCCGAGGTCGCTGTTGGTCTGGCGATAATAATTGCTATCTATCGCCACCGCGAGACCATAGATGCCACCAAGATTAATTTAATGAAGTGGTAGAGGAGGAAGTAGAGTTATGAGTAGGAATTACGTGGGTACGTTGTCCGGAACCATCTGGTTCATGGGCTGGCTGTTCACCATCGGCTATGCCCATCTGGTGTGGTGGAAGATTATTCTGGGCATCGTGGTCTGGCCGTTCTATCTGGGCGGATTCTTAAGCTAAAGTCGGGCATTTTATATCTTTTCCCGCCCGCCGCCCTTAAGTGGAAGGGGAGGAAAAAGAAAGAGGGGCTTCACCCGCCGCCCTTAACGGGTGG
>CAYWCO010000054.1:0-7968 GCA_964456815.1 uncultured Dehalococcoidales bacterium
CCCTGGGCAGACCGCTGGTAATATCAAGCCCGACCACGCCGCCGGTGTGGAAGGTACGCAGGGTTAGCTGGGTACCAGGCTCACCAATGCTCTGGGCGGCAATTATCCCCACCGCCGTGTCGAGGTCAACCAGCCTCCCCCGGGCGAGGTCCCGTCCGTAGCAGTGGCTGCAGGAGCCGTGCTTGGAGCGGCAGCTAAGCGGAGAGCGGACGTGAACCCTGGTTATGCCGGCGGCAACAATCTTCTTTGCCTTCTCCTCGTCAATCTCCTCATTCTGGTCAACAATTACCTTCCTGGTTTTGGGGTGAACCAACTTGCTGGCAGCCAACCGCCCGATTATGCGCTCAGTAAATGTCGGTAGCAGTTCCTTTTCCTTCGGCTCCGATATCCATAAACCATCGGTAGTGCCGCAGTCCTCATCACGGGTGATAACATCCTGGGCAACATCAATAAGACGCCTGGTGAGATAGCCCGAATCCGATGTCCTCAGGGCGGTATCGGCTAACCCCTTGCGAGCACCGTGGGTAGAGATAAAGTACTCCAGAACAGTGAGCCCTTCACGGAGCCCTGACTTTATGGGGAAGTCTATTATTTTGCCCGCGGGGTCAGTCATCAGCCCCCGCATCCCCGCCATCTGTCTTATCTGGGAGATATTACCCTTTGCCCCTGAGGTTGCCATCATGTAGATGCCACCATAGCGGTCAAGGGTCTGGGAGATAATATCGGTAATCTTATCGGTGGCTTCCATCCATACCGTTATGGTGCTATCATACTTTTCGTCCTCAGTAATTAGGCCGCGGTTATACTGGTTTTCAATGATAGCCACCCTCTCCCCCGCCTCCTCCAGCAACTTGGGCTTGCTCTCCGGGACTTGAATATCCCCCATGGCAATGGTAGTCCCTGACTTTGTGGCATAGGTGAAGCCCAGATGTTTTATACTGTCCACCACCTTAGCCGTCTCCTCGTTACTCAGCAGCTTATGGCAATCAGCCACCATCTGCTTTAAGCTTCCCTTATCAACGGCCTTATTATAAAAGCCAAGCTCGGGGGGCAAAACATCGCTGAAGATGATGCGCCCGACGCTGGTTTTAATCCTCTGCCCGTCCTCCTGCTGCTTTCTGACCTCAATCTCAGCCCTGAGGTCAATGCGCCCCAGTTCATAGGCAAGCATCGCCTCGCCAAAACTGCCGAAGATTGAGCCCTCACCCCTAGCCCCGGGGATAACAGTTGTCAGGTAATAGCAGCCCAGAACCATGTCCAGGGTTGGCGTTACTATCGGCTCCCCGGAGCTTGGCAGGAGCATATTGTGGGTGCTGAGCATGATTTCATTGGCCTGCGCCACCGCAGCTTTAGACAGGGGGACATGAACTGCCATCTGGTCACCGTCAAAGTCAGCATTGAAGGCAGAGCATACCAAGGGGTGAATCTGGATGGCACTGCCGTCAATTAGTACTGGCTCAAACGCCTGAATGCTGAGGCGGTGCAGGGTGGGAGCGCGGTTAAGCATTACCGGCCGCTCCTTGACCACCTCCTCAAGTATGTCGTACACCTCTGGCTTATGTCTCTCCACCAGTCGGCGGGCACTCTTAATATTGTGGGCAAGCCCCTGCTCCACCAGCCGCCGCATAATGAACGGCTTGAACAGCTCCACCGCCATTCGCCTCGGCAGTCCACACTGGTGAAGCTTAAGCTCGGGACCAACAACAATGACCGAGCGCCCGCTATAGTCAACCCGCTTGCCCAGCAAGTTCTGGCGAAAGCGCCCCTGCTTGCCGCGGAGCATATCGGAGAGGGACTTCAGCTTATGATTACCGCCAATGGCAACAGCCCGTCCCCTCCTTCCGTTATCAATAAGGGAATCAACCGCCTCCTGGAGCATCCTTTTCTCGTTGCGGATGATAATCTCCGGCGCCCCTATTTCCAGCAGGTGGCGCAGGCGGTTATTGCGGTTGATGACCCGCCGATAGAGGTCGTTAAGGTCACTGGTGGCAAATCTACCACCGTCCAGTTGAACCATGGGCCGTAGGTCAGGCGGCAGCACCGGTAATACGGTTAAAATCATCCACTCCGCCTTATTGCCACTGCGGCGGAACGCCTCCACTACCTGCAGCTGCTTAGCTGCCCTTCTCCGGCGTTGCCCCGAGGTTGAGCGGGTCTCCTGGAGAAGCCGATTGCGCATCTCATCCAGATTTAAGTCCTTGAGTAACTGGAGAATAGCCTCAGCCCCTATCTCAGCGGTAAAAACCTGGCTATACCTTTGTTTTAGCTCATAATATTGGTTCTCGGTGAGCAGGACACCATTTCTCAGGTCCTTTATCTGCTCCACCGCCGCCGAAAGCCTCTCCTCAATCCCCTGCTTTTCCTCCTCCAAGCTTTGCCGGAGCTGGTTTATCTCTTCTACGGTTGCCTTCGCCTTCTCCCTCTCTTCAATCTTAGCCTCCAGCGCACTCTGGAGCTCATCTATCTGCTGTAAGCCACTCTCCTTCAGTTGCTTAACTGCCTCCTGGCGCGCCTCCTCGTCTATGGAGGTAATAATATAGTGAGAGAAGTAGATGACGCGCTCCAGGCTCCGCGGTGACAGGTCAAGGAGCAGCCCTATCCGGCTGGGTATCCCCTTGGCAAACCAGATATGGCTCACCGGGCTTGCCAGCTCAATGTGTCCCATGCGCTCACGGCGCACCTTAGCCCTGGCGACCTCAACGCCGCACTTATCGCAGATAATCCCCTTGTATCGTATCCTCTTGTACTTACCGCAATAGCACTCAAAGTCCTTGGTCGGGCCAAAGATTCTCTCGCAGAAAAGCCCGTCCCTTTCCGGCTTCAGGGTGCGGTAGTTGATAGTCTCCGGCTTGGTCACCTCTCCATATGACCAGCTCCTTATCTGCTCTGGTGAAGCTAGTGAGATACGAATAGCATCAAAATCGTTAACCTCAAGCATTTTTCTCTTCTACCTCTTCCGGCTCAGCTGGACTCTCGGCAGTTTCAACCTCTGCCCCCGGTTTGGGGGCTTCGGCCACTTTCTCAACAGGGGTCACCTCTTGCTCAGCTGGACTCTCGGCAGTTTCAACCTCTGCCCCCGGTTTGGGGGCTTCGGCCACTTTCTCAACAGGGGTCACCTCTTGCTCAGCTGGACTCTCGGCAGTTTCAGCTTCAGCTTCAGCCCCCGCCTCCAGTTCTGGGGCTTCTTCACCTTTGGCTTCAGCCTCGGTGACAAATGCCGCCTTTTCCTCCTCGTTAATCACCTCAATAGCAAGCCCCAGGCTTTCCAGCTCCTTAACCAGAACCTTGAATGATTCCGGCACTCCGGGCTGGAGTATATCCTCATTTTTAACTATACCCTCATAGGTCTTGGCTCGACCGGCAACATCGTCCGACTTTATGGTCAGGATTTCCTGAAGGATGTGGGCAGCACCGTAGGCTTCCAGTGCCCACACCTCCATCTCGCCAAAGCGCTGACCGCCGAATTGAGCCTTGCCCCCCAGGGGTTGCTGCGTAATCAGGGAATACGGTCCGGTAGAGCGGGCATGGACCTTATCCTCAACCAGGTGGATGAGCTTCATCATATAGATGCTCCCCACCGTTACCGGCTGGTCAAAGGGCTGACCGCTTCGTCCGTCACGGAGTACAACCTTGCCCATAATCGGAGGGGTGAGGCTACGTTCGGCTCTTACCTTCTCAACCGCCTCTCTCAGCTGGCTCTGGTCGAGGTCCTGGCTTTCTATGCCCATATCTCTAAGCCACAGGTGCAGGCAGGCCTCCCTCGCCTCCCCAGGGTATTCATCACTGAATATCCTCTCCCCTTTATAGCCCTGCCCTTTAAGCCATGCATAAGCCTTTTCCAGGTTCGCCTCGGGGTGGTCACTTGCCGGCTCAAGGTCAACCGCTCCCGCCCTCTGGGCAATCCAGGCTCTAGCCAGAGCATCCTCAATTTCCTTGTCACTGGCACCATCAAAAACCGGGGTAAGCACCCTGAAGCCAAGAACTTGGGCAGCCCATCCAAGGTGGGTCTCCAGAACCTGCCCCAGATTCATCCGCGATGGGACACCTATGGGGTTTAAGATAATATCCACCGGTGTGCCATCGGGGAGGAATGGCATATCCTCAGCCGGCGCAATGAGGGAGATAACCCCCTTATTACCATGGCGCCCGGCCAGCTTATCCCCCACCGAGACCTTCCGCTTCTGGGCAATCCAGGCCTGTACCCACTGGTTGACGCCGGCAGGCAGGTCATCACCGTTCTCACGAGAGAAGACCCTGACATTAATCACCCTGCCCCACTCACCGTGAGGCACACGCAGCGAGGTGTCCTTCACCTCCCGGGCTTTCTCGCCAAAGATAGCCCGGAGCAGTTTCTCCTCCGCCGATAGCTCGGTCTCCCCCTTGGGGGTAATCTTGCCCACCAATATATCGTCCGGGCCCACCTCGGCACCAATGCGAACAATGCCGTCTTCATCAAGCTCGCGCAGGCTTTCCTCACCCACGTTGGGTATATCCCGGGTAATCTCCTCCGGTCCTAGCTTGGTGTCCCTGGCTTCTATCTCATGCTTCTCAATATGAACCGAGGTAAACTTATCCTGCTCCACCAGACGGCTGCTGATGATAATGGCGTCCTCAAAGTTATAGCCCTCCCAGCTCATAAAGGCACAGATTACATTCTGCCCCAGAGCCAGTTCTCCATATTCGGTAGATGAGCTATCAGCCAGAACCTGCCCCGCTTCTACACGCTCACCCTTGCTGACTATGGGATGCTGGCTGATGCATGTCCCCTGGTTGGTGCGGACAAACTTCATTAACGGGTATACGTCCTTGTCACCACTATCGGGGGTAACCACAATCTCGGAGTTGTTAGCCGAGGTTACTGTCCCCGCATTTTGAGCAAAGATAACCTGCCCGCTGTGCTTGGCAACCTCCGCCTCCATACCGGTAGCTACCACCGGTGCCTCGGGGCGGAGCAGGGGTACTGCCTGGCGCTGCATGTTAGACCCCATCAGGGCGCGATTAGCATCATTATGCTCAAGGAAGGGTATCAGCGAGGTGGCAACGCTAACTATCTGCTTGGGTGAAACATCCATAAACTGGATTTCAGCCGGTGGCAATAGCACGTAACGCTCAGCGTATCTGGCTTCAACCTTTTCATCAACAAACTGGTTATTTGGGTCAAGCCTGGCGTTAGCCTGGGCAATAATATACTTGTCCTCTTTATCGGCTGACAGGTAAACGACCTCGCCAGAGACGAAGGGCACCACCTTTATCTTTTGCGGAGACAACTTAGCCAGCTTGGTAGCAAGCTTCTGGTTAATTGCAGTCCTGGCTTCGACTACGGTATTGCCTTTACTACCAAGGACTGCTTCCCTGGTTGTACTCCCCACCAGCCCACCTGAGGTATTTTCCACCTCGGAGATAACCCTGCGGTATGGCGCTTCAATAAAGCCGTAGCGGTTAATTCTCCCGTAGGTGGCCAGCGAGCCGATGAGACCGATGTTAGGTCCCTCCGGCGTCTCAATGGGGCAGATTCTACCGTAGTGGGAGAAGTGGACGTCCCTGACCTCAAACCCGGCCCGCTCCCGGGACAACCCCCCGGGTCCCATTGCCGATAGCCTTCGCTTATGAGTTAGCTCAGCCAGCGGGTTGGTCTGGTCCATAAACTGTGACAACTGTGAGCCGCCGAAGAACTCCCTGGTGGCGGCCATTACCGGGCGAATGTTGACCAGGGCACTGGGGGTTAGAGCCTCAGTAGCGAGAATACTCATGCGCTCCCTGACCACCCGCTCCAGGCGCAGCAGCCCGATGCGGAACTGGTTTTGAATTAGCTCACCGACGGTGCGCACCCGCCGGTTTCCCAGATGGTCAACATCGTCGGGGGTATCGTTCCCATTGTTAACCATAATAATGTGTCTTACTATCTCAGCGATGTCCTCCCTGGTCAGAGCCAGCTGACTTTCCGGGATATCAAGCCCCAGCCGCTTATTAAGCTTGTAGCGTCCTACCTCCCCGAGGTCATAGCGCGCCGGGTCAAAGAACAGATTTTTGAGCAGTTTCTTAGCATTTTCAATGTTAGGCGGGTCTCCAGGGCGCAGCTTTCTATAGATATCAAGTAGCGCCTCAGGCTCATCCTTGACCTGGGGCTCGCGCTCTACAGTTGAGCTGATATACTGGTGGTCGGGGGAGTTGTCTTCATTAGCAAACAGTCCGAGCAGCTCTTCCTCACCACTATAGCCGATAGCCCGGAGCAGGGTGGTGATGGGAATCTTGCGTTTGCCGTCTATCTTGGACGAAATTACATCCCGATTGCTGGTCTCAAACTCAAGCCAGGCCCCGCGGGTAGGGATTAGTTTGGCATGGCACAAGCGGCGGCCAGTGGTGGGGTCTTCTTCAACTGAGAAATAAACGCCCGGAGAACGGAGCAGCTGGCTTACCGTCACCCTCTCCGCGCCACTGGTAATGAAGGTGCCCTTGGCCGTCATCAGCGGGATGTCACCGAAGAAAAGGTCTTGCTCCTTGATTTCCCCGGTTTCTTTAACCAGAAGTTGCGTCCTGACATAGAGGGGGGCGGAGTAGGTCAGGTCTCTCTGGCGGCATTCCTGCTCGGTGTGATGGGGCTCGCGGAATTCATAGTCAATGAAGCTAAGCGCCAGCCTGTTGCCGGTAAAGTCCTCAATAGGAGATACCTCCTCCAGCAGGTGCTTCAGCCCATGCTCCTGAAACCAGCGGAAGGAATCGATTTGAACCCTGAGCAGGTTCGGTACCTCAAGTACCTCAGGCAACTTGGCGTAAGACTTCCTGGGAACAGGAGGCACCTTTTGTTCCTTATTTTTTGGCAACATAAAAGCTATCTTTTACTCTAATCCTAAAAATAGATGAGCAAAATTTCGCGCAATGCAGCGCTAACCTAAGTTAAACCTGTGGTTAATGGGAGGGTATAATAAGGTGAAACCTTAAGTGGCATAACAACAACCTTATATGATACCACTTTTTGGGAATTTTGTCAATACCCCTATCCCCCAATTGGGGAAAACTCGTCAATTATGGTGGAGATAGGGGGATTCGAACCCCCGACCTCTGCCATGCGAAGGCAGCGCTCTCTCTGGATGATTACTCCTTACCAGCGTGTTTGCATAGGACAGCGTTGACGGCTGATCAAGACAGAGGCTAAACTCTATGATACGTGTGAATCTTAAATAGACTGGAGATCTCTGAACAATGAACAAGCGAAAAGATAAACAGAAACTAATGTCTAATATCGTGTTCAAGATGATGTCTCTCACAGCGGTAGCATTTTACAAAGTCATGGATCTGAGTAAGCAGGTACGGAAGTCTGGAGTTAAAGAAGGTCAAATTGTGTTAGACTTTGGATGTGGCTCCGGGCACTTCACTGTTGCTGCTGCCAAAACAGTTGGAGAAAGGGGGAAGGTATACGCCCTTGATATCCACCCTTTGGCCATTCAAGCTGTTAAGAAAAAGGTGGCGAAAGAGAGCTTGTCCAATGTCACGACAATTCTTTCAGATAGGGATACCGGATTGTCAGATGAAAGTATTGATGTAGTCCTACTGTATCGCACGTTCTATCTCGTGAGGGATAAGCAAGCGTTGCTGGATGAGTTGCACAGAGTCCTAAAGCCAGGTGGCATTCTATCAGTCCTGGGTGGTGGTGTACAGGCTTGTCTTAAGGCCTTAGAGGAAGATGTGCGTTTCTCGCTTAATGAGCGTAGCAGAAGGCTTCTCAACTTCAAAAAGGTGAAGGTATAAATCGGGGGATCAGTCAAGATGGTGTGCTACGAATGTGGTGAACCAAACAAGCTTTTGTGCAATGCCAGACTGCTGATTAACTTCGCCTTCCCCTTCACCACCGCCGGCTTTATGCCGCTTTTCTTCTCGCTACTCCGGGGCAGTGTCAACCCCGGGGCTAGTTTAACCAGCAGCACATGGTTATATTGGGGCAAAAAGTGCCCACACACGGCTAAAACCGCC
>CAYWCO010000055.1:0-7935 GCA_964456815.1 uncultured Dehalococcoidales bacterium
GCCCTGAGGGGCGTCTGGGGGTTATACCCCTAAAGTAAGGGGTATCAAGATAAGGCATAGGTGTCAATCGAGCTTGACAAATCGTCAAGGGGGTGTATACACTATGGCATATTGTGGTATATTATCGCAATAGATTGGGATTGTTGGGGGTTGGTAGGGTCTATGGTAAATGAACCTTCAGTATTTACCTCATGCCCGTAGGAGAATGAAGCAACGCAAAATTTCCGAGGCGGAGGTTGAAGCTTGTCTCCAAGACCACGACATACTATGTTTTGACAGGAAAGGCAACCCTAAATACAAAACATACGTGGGGGAAAGGTATATTAAGGTTGTGGTTCAAAAAGATGATCCGTTGGTGGTAATTACGGTAGAAGATTAATATATTAAGGGGGGTGGGGAGAAATGAGAGTGGAATATGACAAAAAAGCAGATGCGATCTACATATATCTTGCTGATGCGCCGTATGCCTACGGCAGAAATTTAGACCACGAGAGACGTATAGATTTTGCCGAAGATGGAACACCGATTGGTGTGGAACTGCTTTGCGTAAGCGAGGGCGTGATTACAAATGACCTGCCCCATCGTGGGGAAATAGAACGATTGTTAGTGAAACACCATATCAGACTCCCTGCATAAACCAACGGCTAACAAGAAGGAAAAAGAGGGGCGGAAGCCCCTCTTTTCTATTTAATTCCCCCTCCCTTACCAAGGGAGGGGGACTAAGGGGGTGGGTTGTAAAATACCGGCTAAACTTGACTTTCAGGGGAGCTTTTTGTATGCTGAGTGGGGTTAATAAATGCCTTCTGGTGGTTAGAGCGGGGTGGAACCACCCGTTCCCATCCCGAACACGGAAGTGAAACGCCCCAGCGCAGACGATACTGAAGGGGTAACCCTTTGTGGAAAATATGCCACTGCCAGGAGGCTTTTGACCTTTAACCCTACTTGATTTATAATTAGGTTAAGAAATGGCTAGCCGATTTGAAAAATTCTCCGAGCGAGCACGTAGGGTTCTCACCCTGGCTCAGGAAGAAGCCCAGAACTTTAACCACAGCTATATCGGCACCGAGCATATCCTGCTTGGGCTTCTGCGTGAGGATGAAGGGGTGGGAGCCAAGGTCCTGGCCAATCTGGGTGTGAGCCTGAGCAAGGCACGCTCGGCGGTGGAGTTTATTATCGGGCGAGGCGAAAAACCGAGCACCGGCGAGATTGGGCTTACCCCGAGGGCGAAACGGGTCATTGAGTTGGCTATAGACGAAGCCCGTCACCTCGGCCATAATTATATCGGCACCGAGCACCTCTTGCTCGGCTTGCTGCGCGAAGGGGGAGGGGTGGCGGCTGACGTTCTGGATAGCTTTGGCATCACCCTGGAGCAGACGCGTTCCGAGACCCTTCGCGTCCTTGGTGAGGGCTTGACCCGGACCAAAGCCACCCGCAGCACAAGCCGCACCCCGCTTTTAGACCAGCTTGGCATTGACCTGACGGCGGCGGTTCGCGCCGGGAAGCTTGACCCGGTCATCGGGCGGAATAAGGAGATTGAGCGGGTAATTCAGATTTTAAGTCGCCGCACCAAGAATAACCCCGCCCTCATTGGCGAGCCCGGGGTGGGTAAGACGGCGATTGTTGAGGGCCTGGCTCACCGCATCGTCGGCGGCGATGTGCCGGAAACACTGGAGGGAAGAAGAATAGTTACCCTTGATATTGGCGCCCTGGTGGCGGGGACGAAGTACCGCGGCGAGTTTGAAGAGCGCTTAAAGAAGGTCATTGATGAGATAAAGGCTTCCGGTAACTGCATCCTCTTTATTGATGAGTTCCATACCATGGTCGGTGCCGGGGCGGCGGAGGGGGCGGTTGATGCCGCCAATATCCTCAAGCCATCGCTGGCACGGGGGGAATTGCAGTGCATCGGCGCCACCACCCTTGATGATTACCGCAAGTATGTAGAGCGTGATGCAGCACTTGAGCGGCGCTTCCAGCCCATTCTGGTGGAAGAACCTTCCGTAGATGAAACGCTGGAGATTCTGCGGGGGGTTAATGAGCGCTACGAGCAGCATCACCAGCTAACAATAAGCGAAGAAGCACTGGCGGCGGCGGCGACACTATCGGCGAGATATATCCCCGACCGCTTCCTCCCCGATAAGGCGATTGACCTCATTGATGAGGCGGCGTCGCGGGTAAGGATTAAGCGCCGCACAATTCCGATTACGCTGAAAGAAGCAAGGCGAGCCGAGGAGAGTGTGCGCAAGGATAAGGAAGCGGCTCTAGCCTCCCAGCAGTATGAGTATGCCGCTGAACTGCGCCAGCGTGAGCTTCAGATTGAAGAGAAGATAACTCAGATGGAAAAGGAGTGGCAGGCGGAGCAGGAAGAGGAGAAGCCGGTAGTAACCGAGGAGGATGTGGCTCAGGTGGTTAGCATGTGGACCGGAATCCCGGTGGTGCAGCTGGCTACCGAGGAGACCAGCCGCCTGCTTAAGATGGAGGAAGCACTGCATGAGCGCATTATCGGGCAGGATGAGGCGATTAATACCATCGCCCGGGCGGTAAGACGAGCCCGAGCCGGACTCAAGGACCCGAGACATCCCATAGGCAACTTTATCTTTCTCGGTCCCACCGGCGTGGGCAAGACGGAGCTGGTTAGAGCCCTGGCCGAGTTCATGTTCGGTAGCGAAGACACCCTAATCAGGCTTGATATGTCTGAGTTTATGGAGAGGCATACCGTCGCCCGGCTGGTGGGGGCACCCCCGGGATATGTTGGCTATGAGGAAGGCGGGCAACTCACCGAAGCGGTAAGGCGTAAGTCGTACTGCGCCATACTCCTCGATGAGATTGAAAAGGCTCACCCTGATGTGTTCAATATATTGCTTCAGATATTTGACGATGGTCACCTCACCGATGCCAAGGGTCGGCGGGTTGACTTCCGCAATAGCATTATCGTTATGACCAGCAATGTTGGCGCTGAGCTAATCAGAAAAGGCACCACTATTGGTTTTGCCACTCACGGTGGCGAGGCTAAGAGCCGTAAGGATACCTACGAGCGAATGAAGGAGAAGCTGCTCGGTGAGATGAAGAAGACCTTCCGCCCCGAATTCTTGAACCGTGTTGACGGTGTGGTTGTGTTCCACTCCCTGACCAAGAAGCACATCAGGAAGATAGTTGACCTGATGCTGGCTCAGGTCTCCAAGCAGCTTGAGGAGAAGGGGGTAAAGCTGGAGGTAACCGACGGCGCTAAGGACCTTCTTGGAGAAAAGGGCTACGATGAGGTCTTCGGTGCCAGGCCACTGCGCCGGGTAATTCAGGATATGGTTGAGGATAAACTTTCCGAGAGCGTTCTCCGTGGCAAGTTCCAGCCCGGGGATACGGCGGTAGTTGATGTTGAGGGGGAGGAGATTGTGGTTCATCCAGCGGCAGTGGAGGCATTGGCAGGGGAGGATAAAACCTAAATTCAGATGCTAGCAATTTAGCTTTTATGTAAAGGGCGGGGAAATATATTACCCAACCGCCCTTTTTAATACGCCTAAATTGGGAACGGGAGAGAAGAAAGGAGATTAGAAATTGGCAGAGGAGAATATTGAGTTCCCGATAACGGGTAAGATAACCAGCGTCAATGTTAAAGTGGGGGATGTGGTTAAGGAGGGGGATACAATCTGTCTCATAGAATCAATGAAGATGGAAAATCCGATATTGGCTCCGGTTGATGGTAAGGTTGCCAAGATAGGCATTTCCGTAGGGCAGGTGGTTGAGGTTGGCGAGTTAGCGGCGGTTATTGAATATTAGTAAGCGCACTTCCTCTTGAGATTGTGAGACGGGCGATATGACAAGGCCAGTGTGGCATACGATGGAGCCAACGCAGGTCCTGAAAGAACTGGATACTGATATCCATCGTGGTTTAACTGAGGGTGAGGCTAAAAGGCGACTTGAGAAATATGGCTATAATGAACTCAAGAAGGAAGAGAAAGCCTCACCCTTCGCCTTATTCCTGAATCAATTCAAAAACATCCTCATAATAATCCTTCTTGCCGCAGTAGTACTTTCCGCTGTTATCGGGGAACTGGTAGACGCTGGCATTATCCTGGTGATAGTCATCTTCTGTGCCGTTCTGGGGTTTACCCAAGAGTATCGTGCCGAGCGGGCGCTGGAGGCATTAAAGAAGATGCTTTCCCCCACGGTAACAGTCTTGAGAGGAGAGAAAGAAAGGGAAATCCCCTCAGGGGAGCTTGTTCCCGGGGATATACTGCTGCTGGAGGCAGGAGATAAAATCCCGGCTGATGCCCGACTTATTGAAATCCATTCCTTGCGCTGCGATGAGGCGTCCCTTACCGGGGAATCGGTCCCTGTTGGTAAGGATATAGCGCCGCTAGCCAGAGACGTTGCCGTGAGCGAGAGAAAGGGCATGGTCTTTACCGGTACCAGTGTTACTTATGGGCGGGGTAAAGCCGTGGTTACACTTACTGGTATGAATACCGAGTTCGGCAAGATTGCGGAACAGGTTACCGCCGTTGAAGCCAAAGAAACACCCTTAGAGAAAAGGACAGGGGAGATAGGCAAATGGCTCGGTATTGTTGCCCTGTCGGCATGTTTCCTTATTGTTGCCGTAAGCATGGTGAGGGAGGCTTTCTGGGGCGCTGGCATTGATATGAAGTTTATAGTATCGGTGGTCATGTTTGGTATAGCCCTGGCCGTAGCCGCCGTCCCCGAAGCCCTGCCTGCCATTGTTACCGGTGCCCTAGCCATAGGCATGCACCAGATGGCTCAGAGAAATGCCGTAATAAGAAAGATGCCGGCCGTGGAGACCCTCGGCTGCACTACGGTGATATGCTCGGATAAGACGGGCACGCTTACCAAGGGCGAGATGACGGTCAGGCGGATATTTAGCGGGGGCAGGCGGATAGAGGTCACCGGCGCCGGCTACGCTCCCCAGGGTGAATTCAGGGGCTCCGGTGTAATCAACCCAGCTGACAGCCAGTCCCTTCAGTTACTTCTTCAGGGAGGGCTTCTATGCAACGATGCCATCCTGGAGGAAAAAGAGGGCAGGTGGCTCATTAAGGGTGACCCCACCGAGGGCGCTCTGGTGGTGGCAGCGGCAAAGGCGGGCTTACGTCCCGGGGAGATGAGACTTAAAAACCCCAGAATAGAGGAGATACCATTTAGCTCTGACCGAAAGCGTATGACCACCATCCATGATACCGAGGATGGCAAACGACTCGCCTTTATGAAGGGGGCACCGGAGGTGGTCGTGGAAAGATGCTCCCTCATCTTGGATGCCGAAGGAACAAAAGCCCTGACCGAGAAGGAAAGGGCTGAGATATTAAAGGTAAATGAGGAAATGGCTCAGGGCGCATTAAGGGTTCTTGGGGTAGCCTACCGCGAACTCCCCGAAGGGTCTGCCTGTGTAGAAGAAGCCGTTGAAAACAATCTTGTCTTCCTCGGTCTTAGCGGAATGATTGACCCGCCGAGGGAGGAGGCTATTGAAGCCACGAAGATGTGTAAGGAGGTGGGCATCAGGCCGATAATGATTACCGGCGACCATAAGCTTACCGCCGTAGCCATCGCCAGGGAGATGGGTATTTATAAAGAAGGCGATATGGTGCTCACCGGCACCGAGCTGGAGGAGATGCCGGATAAGAAATTCGGGAAGATTGTGGCTAAGGTGAGTGTCTATGCTCGCGTATCGCCCCTGGACAAGCTGAAGATTGTCAGGGCGTGGAAGGCGAGGGGGGAGGTGGTGGCGATGACCGGTGACGGGGTGAATGACGCCCCCGCCCTCAAACATGCTGATATTGGTATCGCCATGGGCATAACCGGCACCGATGTGACCAAAGAAGCATCAGATATGGTCTTGAATGACGACAATTTTGCCACTATCGTGAAGGCTGTTGAGCGCGGAAGATGGATTTATGATAATATTAAGAAGTACCTTGCCTATCTTCTTCAGTGCAACGTAGCCGAGGTGATTGTTATTGGAGGGATTGTCCTGATGAAGGGTCCGGAGTTTTTGCCCCTTCTCCCGGCAGCTATCCTCTATATAAACCTGGCAACTGACGGGCTTCCCGCAATTGCCCTGGGGGTGGCGCCTCCCGACCCTGATATTATGAAGAGGCCGCCGAGAAACCCCAAAGAGAGTGTCTTTGGCTGGGATGTAATATCCTTTATCTTGCTGGCAGTAATAATTGAAGTCCCATTCTTCTTCGCTCTCTTCTTCCACGAGTTTGCCAATATCGCTGGGGCAAGGACAGAGCTCTTCTTCCTTTTCATCATTATTGAGCTTGTTATCGCCATTAACTGCCGCTCTCTGGTATTCAGCGTCTTCAAGGCACCGCCGCATAAGTGGCTTCTTCTCGCCCTTGCCTGGGAGCTGGCACTGGTCGCGGTATTGGTCCAGATTCCGGCAGTTAGAGATGCCTTTGGTATTGTGATGCCCGACTTAGCCAACCTGGGCATAATAGTTGCCCTTGGTGTCCTGGTCTTTGCCCTGATGGAAGTGGTAAAGGTCTTTCTGAGGAAGCGGCTGGTAGCGGCAAGGCGGGTGGGGTGAGGTTGGTGGTTTGGTAGCTATTATTGAATATTAATTAGGGTTCTATAACCTGAAGAGAGTTTAAAATGATAGACTGGAATTTAGTAGCCGAGGTTGCGGGGGGAGGTTTTGGTATAACCATCCTCGTTCTGGTAATACTATCGCTGGTAGCCTGGCTGGTGGGACTGGTAATACAAAAAACTAAAGCCAAGCCAGAAGAGACTACAGCAAAGGATAAGTAAATGTTTGGTCTATATGAGACTGCCTTCGGGTCGTTAAGCTGGGGCAATATCTTGATGTTCCTTATTGCCGGCTTCCTCATCTACCTAGGCATCGCCAGGAAGATGGAGCCCGTTTTATTAGTCCCGATAGGCTTCGGTATCCTTATGGTCAACCTTCCCCTCGGCGGCTTGATGGTATATACCCCCGATGGCTTCCCGGCGGAGGTGTCGACCTTAAGCGGGCTAATTAAGGCTATAGGGGAGGGAGAGATAGGGCTGCTGAACGTGCTTTATACCTATGGGATTGAATCTGAGGTAATTCCCCTGCTCATCTTCCTCGGCGTTGGCGCCATGACCGACTTCAGACCCACTATTGCCCGCCCCATATCCTTTCTCTTCGGTGCCACCGCCCAGCTGGGTGTTTTCATCGTTTTTATCATTGCTTACACCTCCGGGCTTTTCACTGGCAGTGAGGCAGCCTGTGTTGGCATCATCGGTGGTTCCGATGGGCCACCCACGGTTTACCTTACCGCGGCTCTAGCCCCGCGACTTCTGGGACCAATTACGTTAGTAGCCTATTCTTATATGGCTCTGGTACCCATCCTTCAACCTCCAGTAATAAGGCTGCTGACTACTAAAAAGGAGCGGGCGATATTTATGAAGCCTCAACTGCGCCAGGTCTCCAAGCTGGAGGAAATCCTTTTCCCGCTAATGATATTTATCGTCGCTGCCCTGCTTGTACCCAAGTCAATGCCCCTTATTGGCATGTTTATGTTTGGCAACCTGTTGCGGGTCAGCGGAGTTACCGAAAGGCTGGCTCAGTCAGCGGGTGGGGTATTTATAGATGTTCTCACCTTTCTCCTGGGCTTAACGGTAGGGGCACTGATGCCCGCCGAGGTGTTCCTTACATCTCAGACCCTGGCTATTATTGGGCTGGCAATAGTAGCCTTTGCCTTCGGCACCGCCGGGGGTCTATGGACAGCCCAGCTCGTCAACCTCTTCCTCAAGGAGAAGATAAACCCGATGATAGGCGCCGCCGGCGTATCAGCTATCCCCATGTCAGCCAGGGTGGTGCAAAAGATGGGGCAGGAGGCTAACCCCAAAAACTTCCTCCTGATGCATGCCATGGGTCCTAATATGGCGGGGGCGGTCGCCACCTCTGTGGTTGCTGGCATATTCCTGGGGATGCTAATGTAGCTGGGCTCC
>CAYWCO010000056.1:0-7762 GCA_964456815.1 uncultured Dehalococcoidales bacterium
TTCTCTCCAAATTTGACACGTCGATTTTGCGCCACCCCCCTCCACCTTGGGCACCGGGGGGAAGTCTTTGGCGTCCACGCCGCTGATTCTGGCCTCGAAGCGGGCGCACTTCAGCCCCAGCGTCTTTGTCTGAGGGGAAAGGTTGATATCCACCTTCTCGCTGGGCAGCGAGCTGATAAACTCGGATAAAAGCCGGGCGGGAACGGTAATCGCACCCTCCTCCTCCACCTTGGCCCCAATCCAGCAGCTAATCGCAATCTCCAGGTTAGTGGCGGAAAGCTTTAGCCGCGATTTGTCCGTAGCCAGCAGTACGTTGTTCGTTATCGGGAGGGTGGTTCTGATAGCGACCGCTCTCCCCACCACGTTAAGTCCGCGGTCAAGGTTCTCCTGAAGGCAAGATAATTTCATAACGCACCCCCCAAAAAATGAGCTACTTTAGTAGTGTTAGTAGTGTAGTATATACCAATAATCCCGTTTACTCAAGGGTAATATCGCCGCTTTTGCCCCCACTTTTTTTGACCAGTCGGACATTCTCGATGCGCGCTCCCCGGTCAATCCCCTTGACCATGTCGTATATGGTCAGCGCGGTCACGGCGGTGGCGGTAAGCGCCTCCATCTCCACCCCGGTCTTGCCTATACTCTTCACCGTGGTGGTAATCTCCACCGTGCTATTTGCCTCATCAAGGCTAAACTCAACCTTAATATCCCCGATAAGAACAGGGTGACAGAGGGGTATAAGGTTAGACGTCTGCTTGGCGGCCATTATGCCGGCAAGCTGGGCTACCGCCAGGACGTCCCCCTTTGCCATCGGGGCTTTCTTCAGGCGGGCAAGGGTTGAAGGCTGCATCCTGACCACGCCCTTAGCCACCGCCTCGCGCTCACTATCAGGTTTCTGGGAAATATCCACCATCCGCGGGCGGCCCTGCTCATCGATATGGGTCAATTCTCTGGCTGCGGTCTTGGCGGCTACCTTTTTCACTGCCTCACCCTGGCTGGACAGGCTGGTCGCCCGGTCATGGGCTTCCTTATGGAAGGTATTCCTGGCATTCTGGTCAATCCACTCCCACTTCACCTTGCGCTGGCTGACCGCCCCGTCCATCTGCTGCCAGAGGTCACGGTTGGCACGCCGCTGCCACCCCCGAGCCATGCAGCCGAATAGATACTGGCTATCGGTATATACCACCACCTCGGCGCCGAGCTTGGTCTTGAGAACGCCCTCAAGGGCGGCGGTAATCTCCATGCGGTTACTGGTCGTCTTCTCCGCCGTGCCGGATAAGACCCGCTTCCGCTTGCCTTCGACAATAACCGCCGCCCAGCCCCCCTGAGCCGGGACGGGGTTGTAAGCACCGTCGGTGTATATTTTAATCATCCTCTACCTCACCCCCTTTTTACCCTAAAAAATCTTTGATTTTTCAGGGAACCCGAATTTAATATGGTAACCTCACCCCCTGTATCCCCCTCTCCTTCCAAGGAGAGGGGGAGAAGATTTTTATTAAGAAGGGTTTCACCCTTCTTAAACTACCCCCATTTATTTTCACCTTACTCCTTAACCATTCCCCTACTCAGAAGAGTTTTAAAGAGGCGAAGCCTCTCCTAAAACCAAGGGAGTTTAGAGGGGCGCCAGCCCCTCTAAAAATAAATCTCCCCCTTCCCCTTGTCAAGGGGAAGGGGACAAAGGGGATAGGGTTACCACAAAAAAGGGGCAAAGCCCCCCTTATCCCCCTACCTGAGAGAATGGCCTATCTTTGGGCACAGAACCTTCAGCGAGCTGATGGCGCTCTGGCTTACCCGCTACCGCCTGCTTAAACAACTTTTCCAGCCCGTCTAAAGATATACCGCTGCGCAAAGGCTGCTTGAGGTCAACCTCGTAGTCGCTTAAGAGGCAGGGGCGGAGCCTGCCGTCAGCCGTCAGCCGCATCCGGTTGCACTGAAAGCAGAAATGCTCGCTGATAGGGGTAATAAAGCCGATATCGCCCCTGGCTTTGGGCAGGCGGAAATACTTGGCTGGTCCATTACCCGCGCTGGGCAGGCAGGGGGTAAGCTCCCCCAACGGCTCAAGCCGCTGCTTCATATCGCTGGCGGAGACAAACTGGGGGGTGGTGTCGTTACCGGCAACGGGCATAAGCTCAATAAAGCGGACATGCCACCCCTCGGCGACGGTCTTGGCGGCAAAATCAAGGAGCTCGTCATCGTTGATGCCAGCCATGACCACCACATTGAGCTTGACCGGGTTAAGCCCCACCGCCTTGGCAACCTCAATGCCTTCCAGCACCTCGCCCAGGTTATTGTCGCGGCGGGTAATTTGCTTAAATCTATCCGGCTTAAGGGTATCCAGGCTAACGTTAATTCGCCGCAAGCCGGCATCTTTCAGCTCACCAGCGCAGCGGCCGAGCAAAGTTCCGTTTGTGGTCAAGGAAATATCATCTATGCCCTCTATTTGAGCCAGCATCTTTATTAGCTCGGGCAACCCCGACCTCACCAGGGGCTCGCCACCGGTGAGCCTTATCTTATTTATCCCCAGCCCGACGGCAGCCCGGGCTAAGGTGTGGATTTCCTCATAGGTGAGAATGTCCTTATGCGACATCAGGTTGATACCCTCCGCCGGCATGCAGTAAACGCAGCGCAGGTTACAGCGGTCGGTCACCGAGATGCGCAGATAATTTATGGGACGGTGGAATGAATCTGATAGTCCGGTCATAGATATTTTCTCCTGAGCAACCTAATTGCCTCCCCTGCCGCCCGCCCCCGATGGCTGACACTGTTTTTTTCTTCTAAAGATAGCTCGGCCATTGTCTTACCCAGCTGGGGGAGGTAGAATATCGGGTCATAGCCAAAGCCTTCCTCCCCCCTCGGCTCAAGGGTGATAACCCCCTCGCACTCCCCGGAGCAAAGCTCTACTTTATCCTCGGCTCCGGCGATAGCAATAACACACCTGAAACGAGCCGAGCGCTCCCCCTCGGGCACATCCTTAAGCCTGGACAGGAGGTAGTCAACCCTGTCACTATCCGAGGCACCCTCGCCGGCATAGCGGGCCGAAAGCCTGCCCGGCTCACCACCAAGGGCGCCAACCTCAAGCCCGGAGTCATCAGCCAGCGTCAGTAAGCGGCTCTCCCGGGCCAGGGTGGTTGCCTTAAGTATAGCATTATCTTCAAGGCTCCCCCCCACCTCATCAACCTCGGTGTTAATACCCACCTCAGCCGGGGAGACCAGCTCAAAGGGCAAGCCCTTAAGCATATGCTTATATTCACGCACCTTGCCCTTATTATTCGTTGCCAGGAGGAGCCTGGGCATGCCTTAACCTTCCAAGGAGGTAAACCTTCCCTCCAGCTTCTTTAAAACCTGGGGCATGGTGGTATATTCCATCTCCTCCAAGGGGAGGCGGTGCGGCTCGAAGGGACCGTGGCGACGCATAAAATCGGCAACCTCATTTGCCTGGTGGCGGGCGGCGTCAAAGGACTTATCAGCAAACATATCCCTGGGTCCTACCAGCCTGCCTTCCGAGAGCTGGAAACCAAGTGCCACCACCCGTGGTGGCCCATCAAAGCGGGTGGGGGTGCTATCCTCAACCGATACCGGCATAAGGGGACCATGGTGCGAGCCCCGCATCCACCCCTCCACCAGAAGGGGCAGGGTGAATGGCTCCACCACCTCGCCCACTGCCGGGAATTCACCCTGGGAACGGACAATACACACCGGGTCATCCTTACCCACATACCGTCCCGCAATTAACGCCAGACGCTGGGTAGAAGATACGGCGGCTATATTTTTGGTCTCCCGGTGGTAGACCGCCTTTACCATATAGCGTGACGGTGCGCCGATAAAAACAAGCAAATCGTAAATCTCCTCAGGGGCATTAAAGGTTACCTTCTTGTTTTCCTTTATGTCATGCACCTCAAAGGCAAAACCGGCGTGCATATTGGGGGCAATAACCAGCCCGATGGTATTAAACGGGTCAGCAAACATCTTATACAGCGGCATATTCCACGCCCCAGATGACGTTTTATCTGCCATAAAAACAATCACAGGCTCGGACCCCCGCTCCTCAAATTCCATCTCAGCTACCCCTGGACCCATCCCCCTGACATTGCCCGAGAAGGCATCGGAGAGCAAGTCCTGCCCGGCACCATGAAGCTTGAGTTCCCTGGCTACGTTGGTGCAGTCAACAAAGGTATCCCAGGCAAGCTTGTGGATTTTTTCATTCTCTGTGCCGTGCTGGTGGGTCATAATCAGTTGCAGGTCATCCCCACACTTGGTTACATAATAGTCAATGAGCAACCCCTGTTTCTTAACCTTGGCCATAAGCTCCCCAGCCCTGGCTAAAATGTCAGGATGAGACTCAGAATGCCCGACATAGCCGCCAATATCCGCCTTGATTACACTAAATGTGACCTTCATAGTCCCTCCTTCAGTTAATATTCAATCCCCTCCCGCGCCTTCACCCCCTCATCGTAGGGGTGCTTAATCTTTAGCATCTCGGTAACCAGGTCAGCCGATTTAACCAGCCTGCTATCAGCCTGGCGACCGGTAAGGATAAGCTCCACCCCCTCGGGCTTACTATCAATAACCTTAAGCACCTCACCCAGCTCAACCAGATTCCAGGCTAGGGCAAGATTAAGTTCGTCAAGGACCACCAGGTCATAGTTACCGCTGAGAATCGCCTTGCTGGCGGCAGCCAGACCCCTTTTTGCCTGCTCTCTCTCTTCCGGCTTAATATTTGCCGGGTCAACAAATCCACCAGCGCCAAAGCTCTCCATGGTGACATCAGGTAGCTGGGATAGAATATTGCGCTCGCCGGAGGGGTAGGTGCCCTTCATGAAAAAGCCGATATAGACCTTAAGACCGTGACCCAAGGCTCGGACTGCCGCACCTACGGCTGCCGAGGTCTTCCCCTTGCCATCGCCGGTGAAAATCTGAACCAGACCTCGGCGCAGCGGCTCCGGTGACGATGGACTAAATGATGCCTCTTTAGCCAATGAAACACCTAAACGAAAAACTGAGAGTAGTAAAAACAGTTTAACAACCTCACCCAGTAGTGTCAAGGAAGGTGGGGCGGCGTTGTTAACCCGCCGATAATAGTGATATAATTACAAAAGCATATTAAACACATAAATCTAGGAGGAGAAGGTTTATAAATGGCATCAACTAAGGAGCTGATTGAGAAGTATAAAAAGAAGAGAGCCAAAATAGCGCAGATGGCATCCCCCGAGGCTATTGAAAAGCGCCACAAGGGGGGGCAGTGGACAGCCAGAGAAAGGATAGACTATCTCTTTGACCCCGGCACCTTCACCGAGATAGGGCTGTTCGTTAAGCACCGAACGGTGCATTTTGGCATGGACAAGAGGGAGGTGCCTGCCGAAGGAGTGGTAACCGGTTACGGTCTGGTCAATGGCAGACCGGTTGTTGCCTTTGCCGAGGATTATATGGCGATGGCGGGGACGTTTGGCGAGTATCACGGCTTGAAGGAAATCCGGGCTATCAATCTGGCCAAGGACATGGGGTGGCCACTTATCGGTATGAATGACTCCGGTGGCGCCCGACTCCAGGAAGGCATGGACACCCTGGAAGCCTACGGCTGGCTATTCCGGTCTCAAATACAGGCTTCAGGCATAATCCCCCAGATAGCCCTACTCATGGGCCCCTGCCTTGGCGGGCAGGCCTATCACCCCATAATGCAGGACTTCCTTATTCAATGTCGGCATACCGGCTTCATGGGAATTGCCGGCCCGGCCTTTGTTAAGACCCAGCTCGGGGAGGAAATCTCCCTTGAGGAGCTATCGGGGTGGAAGGCTCATGCCGTTAAATCAGGGCAGACCCATATTGTCGTCGAGGACGATAAGGATGCCATAGACAAGGCTAAGGAGCTCCTGGCCCTATTCCCGTTAAACAATAAGGAAATGCCACCCCGTATTGAGTGCCAGGATGACCCACACCGGACATGCCCTGAGCTTGACACCATAATACCCGACAGCCCGACCCAACCCTATGACATGTACAAGGTAATCAAAGCCATCGCAGACGATGGTTATTTCATTGAGACGCTAAAAGACCATGCCAAGAGCGTAATCACCGGCTTTGCCCGCTTCAACGGAAGGACGGTTGGTATCTGGGCAAATCAACCGATGTGGGCGGCGGGGATTATTGATGTTGATGCCGCAGACAAGGGAGCGAGGTTCATCAGGTTCTGCGACCTGTTCAACATCCCCGTGGTTACCCTTCAGGACTGCCCCGGTTATATGATAGGCTCGGAGCAGGACTGGAAGGGAATCCTGCGCCACGGCGCCAAGATGCTCTTTGCCTGGGCTGATGCCAGCGTGCCCCTGGTTTCAATCATTATGCGCAAATCCTACGCCGGCGCCCACTACGGCATGCTGGACAAGGGCATCGGCGCCGACCTTGTCTTTGCCTGGCCCACGGCTCGCATCACCATCGTTGGTGCCGAGACTGCAGCCAGCGTCATCTTCGCCAGGGAGATAAGGGAATCAGAAAACCCAAAAGAGACACGAGCCAAGCGAATTAAAGAGTATGAGGAAATCTACGAGAACCCATATTGCAGTGCCGAGCGGGGCTATACCGACGATATAATACTGCCCAGCGATACCAGAAAGGTCATAAATCAAGCGCTGGACTTACTGGAGAATAAGGATAAGGATAACAAGGCATTCCTCGCCCGCCCGTGGCGAAAGTATTCCAATATCAACCTGTAAGGTGGGTTATCATAGAAATCATCCCCGCCGTAGATATCAGACAGGGCAGGTGTGTCCGCCTGTATCAGGGCGACTTTGACCAGGAAACGGTCTTCTCCGACGACCCGGTAGAGGTGGCACTACAGTGGCAATCGCTGGGGGCACCAAGACTGCACATTGTTGACCTTGATGGTGCCTTTAGCGGCGAGGTCTATAACCTGGATATCATTACCGAGATAGCCAGCGCCGCCCTGGTCCCGACCCAACTGGGCGGCGGCATCCGCCAGCCTGAGACCATTGAGCAATTGCTAAAGGCGGGCGTAGAGCGGGTCATTCTGGGCACAGCCGCCGTTGAAGACCAGGAGCTGATTAAGCAGGCGTGCCAGAGGTTCAGGGAATCTGTTATCGTCGGCATTGATGCCAGAGAAGGCTATATCTCCACCCATGGCTGGCGCCGGGAAACCCAACTGGGGGCGGTGGAACTTGCCCAGTCTATGGTGGAGCTGGGGGTCAGGCGCTTTATCTACACCGATATTAACCGCGACGGCACCCTCACCGAGCCCAATTTTTCCGCCATCGCCGAGCTTATTAATACCGTCAGACAACCCGTTATCGCCGCCGGCGGCATCTCATCGTTACTTCATCTTAAAATGCTCAAATCGCTCGGCGCTGAGGGCGCCATAGTGGGCAAGGCGCTCTATACCGGGGACATAGACTTAAAACAGGCGCTTGACATCATCGGTTAGCGGAGGGATTAAGATGAAGTGGAAACAATTCCTCCTGATATGGTTAATCCTGTTTCTGCTGGCTCCTTCAACCTGGACTCATAGAAACTTTATAGAATGGAGTCCTCCCCCAGGTTCTCAAATCGAACCTCCACCGCTGCTAATACCCTTTGGAGCGGTGCAATTTGGTATAGACTTCTGGGAACAACTTATCCAGGGTGATTTTGTCGATTCATTAATGATATTCTTAGGGCAAATTCTGCCGATACTGATATATACCTTTTTACTTTCGTGGATAGTTTACTATGCCTTTCGGAAGGTCAGGCAGTACTGGCTATCAACCCACCCCCATTC
>CAYWCO010000057.1:0-7728 GCA_964456815.1 uncultured Dehalococcoidales bacterium
CCCTCAAAGGCTTTGCTTCTAACACTCTCTTTATTTGCCCCTCCTAGACACCCCGCTTTCGGGGGAGGGAGGGAAGAAAAAGATATGTTAAAAAATTGACGCTCAGATAGGGTTATGCTAGGATAAATTGCTATGGAAGAAGAGCTGGCAGGGTTATCACCGGCTAAAGATATGCTATTGACCATCGGCGTTTTTGACGGCGTTCACCTCGGTCATAAACACCTGATTTCCCAGTTAAAGGAGCTTTCCCGCCAGCAGGGACTGCTCAGCGGCGTGGTAACCTTTCGCCAGCACCCCCAGGAGGTGCTAGCCCCCCAGACCAGGCTCCCCTTTCTGACCAACATCACCCAGAGAATAAACCTCCTCAAGGGCGAAGGCGTTGACGCCGTTATTCCCTTATCTTTTACCCCGGAGTTAGCCCGGCTCAGCGCCCAGCAGTTCCTTGGCCTGCTGCAGAAATACCTCAGGATGTGGGGGGTGGTAATTGGGCCTGACTTCGCCTTAGGAAAAAATAGAGAGGGGGATACCGAGACCCTGCGCCGGCTGGGGCAGGAAATGGGCTTCAGTGTAACCGTAGTGCCCCCGCTAACAATAGACGGCGAGGTGGTAAGCAGCACCGCCATCAGGAAGGCTCTGGCCCAGGGTGACATGAAACGGGTGCAGAAGCTGGCGGGGCGTCCCTTCAGCCTTCACGGACATGTCGTCACCGGGGCGGGGCGGGGCATAAAGCTGGGCTTCCCCACCGCCAACCTGGAGATAGAGCCGGAACAGGCTCTCCCCCCTGACGGCGTCTATATCAGCCAGGCTCGCCTTGACGACCAGAGCTATCTCTCGGTGACCAACATCGGCAAGCGCCCTACCTTTGACAATAACGAGCGCACGGTGGAGGTCTATCTCCTTGACTACGATAGCGAGCTACGCGTACGGGAGCTGGAGATTGATATTTTAGAGCGACTCCGCGGCGAGAAAAAATTCGAAACTGCGGAAGAGCTTAAGAAACAGATAGCACAGGATGTAGAACAGGGAAGAGCCTTACTAAAAAGCCGAGGTGGAAACTAGCCATGCCTATTGATGACACCAATTATCTGCTAAAGCGGGGGGTGGCTGAAATCATCGTTGAGGATGAGATGCAGGAGCTACTGCGCTCGGGCAAAAAGCTGCGGCTGAAGGAGGGGTTTGACCCCAGCTTCCCCGACATCCACCTCGGTCATATGGTAGCCCTGCGCAAACTACGCCAGTTCCAGGAACTGGGGCACCAGATTGTTCTCATCGTTGCTGATTGGACGGCACAGATTGGCGACCCCAGCGGCATGTCCGCCACCCGACCCATGCTCTCCATAGAACAGGTCAAGGCTAACGCCGAGACCTACATGCAGCAGTTCTTCACCATAGTTGATAAGAAAAAGACTGAAATCAGGTGGCAGAGCGAGTGGTTCGGCAAATTTACCCTTACCGATATTATCCAGCTCACCAGCAAGTTCACCGTCGCCCAGTTTCTAGCCAGAGACGACTTCAGCAAGAGATACAAAGAAGAACGCCCCATCGCCCTGACCGAGCTGCTCTACCCCCTCCTCCAGGCATATGATTCGGTGGCGATTGAGGCTGATGTTGAATTCGGCGGCACCGACCAGAAGTTTAACTTCCTGGTGGGGAGGGAGCTTCAGTCCATGGTGGGGCAGCGCCCCCAGCAGTGCTTTATGGTTCCCCTCCTCGTTGGCACCGACGGCAGCCAGAAGATGAGCAAAAGCCTGGGTAATTATATCGGCGTGGCTGAGCCGCCTGAGGAGATATACGGCAAGGCAATGTCCATCCCCGACAGCCTTATCCTAAACTACCTTGAGCTGCTGACCGACGTCCCGGATAAGGAACTGGCTGAATTCAAGAAGGAGCTTGAGAATAAAGCCCTTAACCCGATGACGCTCAAAAAGCGCCTGGCCAGGGAGATTATAACCCAGCTCTATGACCAAAAAGCAGCCGCCGAAGCCGAGGCGCACTTTGAAAGAACGGTGCAGAAGAGAGAAACGCCGGAAGAGATAGCCGAATGTCGCATCTCATTTACCGACGTTGGGAAAGTAATTAGAAGAACAATATCGAAGGACTTGGAAGAGGCACGATTCCCTTTTGACGAAGTTGCGACACCACCGGCAGAGAGTGTAGATGAAGCCAGAAGAACTGGCATGAAGATTTACCGGTTGGATGAATACGATATTAGTAGCATAATTGTAGCCACTGGCCAAGCCAAGAGCCGCAGCGAGGCTAACCGCCTGATTGCTCAGGGGGCAGTGAGCATAGACGGCGAAAAGGTAACCAGCAATATAGCCCCATTAAAAAGTGGCAGCATTATCAAGGTGGGCAAACGCCGCTTCGCCAGGGTAATTAACACCGATACATCACACTAGCCGGTGCAAGACCAGCCCCGCCGGCGCCTTGGGATAGAAGTAGGTTGATTTTCTCGGCATCCTGTCGCCAGCATCAGCGATGGCTTTAATCACCTCCGGCTTAACCGGGCTCAAGAGAAAGGCGAGCTGGTATTCCTTCTCCACTACCCTGTTGACCGCATCCTCCCTGCTATAAGTATAGCCAAGGTTCGCCTCCTCACCACCCTCCACCCCCAAAAGCTTCTCCAGTATGACATGGTCAAGCACGCTGACATTTAGTTTCTTATAAAGCTCGGAGTGAAAGTAGGGCATCAACTCGCTGGCGGCGGCAGGGTCACGCAGGCTCAATATGAGAAGGCTGCCCTCGGTGGCGCCAAGGACAACCAACCTGAATTCATCTCTCTCCCCATCACCCAGTAGAGCGTCAACCTGCTGCCAGACACCGGGTTTATTAAGAGGCAGTTCCTCTACCTCAAAGAACGACTTTAAGCCGCCCGGTAGCCGGCTCAGGGCTGCCCGCGACAGTCCCCTGAGCAGCCGATGCGGGGGTAGAATTAAAAGCCCGGGGTCGGAGAAATCCACCAGCGCCATCATGACAAAATTAAACGCCTCATCCCCGGAGGCTAATGAAGAGCAGGCGTGCCTCTCCCGCTTATAGGTAAGGGCGCTCTCGTAGCGATGGTGCCCATCAGCAATATAGAGCGGCTGGCGGGCTAAGCTGGCTGATAGCTTTTCAGTAACCTCAGGCTCGGTGATAGCCCAGACCCTATGCCCTTCTCCGCCGGCAAGGCTAATTACAGGCTGGTTTTGCTCCTGCTCAGCCAGCAGCGAGGAGACCTGCTTTCCTTGGTCATAAAACAAAGCAAGAATAGGGCTGGTATTAGCCTGAAGTGCCCAGAGCAGGCTCAAGCGGTCAGACTTGTGCTCAACCAGGGTACCCTCGTGGGGGCGGACTACCATCCTGTCCCACTCCTCCAACCTGACGCCGGCGATTATACCACGGCGTTTATACTCCCTCCCCCCATAGGAGAAATAATGGTCGTGGAGATAGACAGCCGGCTTTTCATCAGCGACGAGTACGCCCTGCTCCAGCCACTGCGCTAAGATAGCTGCGGAGCGGGTATATCTATTGTCGGTGGGCGTATCCTGAGGCAACCCTCGCCCAAACTCAATCTGGACGAAGTTATATGAACTCCGATGATAGAGCTCCTGCTGCAACTGGGGGGTGATAATATCATAGGGGGGGCAGATAACGTCGGCTAGGTCTTTAGCCAGCCCCTGATTATAACGCACCCCCCGGAAGGGATGAATTTCAGCCACGCTTACCCCTTTCTTTATATATGGACATTATACCAATTTATATTTCTCACCGCTACAAACTATGCTATACTTGAACTACAATTATTCGCTTTCTGATTTCACATGGACTTGGGCAAGGTAAAGCAAAGAGTAGAGCATCTCAGGGCTGAGATAAACCATCATAACTATCGCTACCATGTTTTAGACAGCCCCGAGATTTCCGACGCCGAATACGACGAGCTAATGCGGGAGCTGAAAAGTCTGGAGGAGGAGCACCCCCAGTTCCTGACCCCAGACTCACCCACCCAGCGGGTGGGGGCGGCGCCGGTGGAAGCCTTCGGCATAGTCGAGCACCCCTACCCCCTGCTATCCCTGGGCAATGCCTTCTCCGAGGACGAGCTTCTAGCCTGGCACACCCGAATCTCAAAGCTGGCGGACGGCGGGGGGTTCAACCTTGCCGGCGAGCATAAGATTGACGGCCTGGCGGTGGCGCTGACCTACGTTAACGGCAGTTTTACCAGGGGGGCTACCCGCGGCGACGGCTTCCGCGGTGAGGATATTACCCAGAACCTGAGGACCGTCAGGAGCATCCCCCTCTCCGCATCCAAGGATGCCCCACCCCGCTTTGAGGTGCGGGGGGAGGTCTATCTACCCAAAGCCGGCTTTCATAAATTAAACCAGGAGCGAGCCAGCGAAGGTCTGCCCCTCTTTGCCAACCCCAGGAACGCCGCCGCCGGCTCGGTGCGCCAGCTTGACCCGCGCATCACCGCCAAGCGCCCGCTTGATATCTATATCTACATGCTGGGATATGCCGAGGGCAAAGCCACCCCCACCACCCACTGGGAGACCATGGAGTACCTGAAGTCGCTTGGCTTCAAGGTAAACCCCAACAACGAGCTGCTTGCCGGCATTGAACAGGTTGAAGGCTATTACTCCAAGTGGGCTGAGAAAAGGGAGAGCCTCCCCTACGAAGCCGACGGCGTTGTGGTCAAGGTAAACCAGTTTGACCTCCAGGAACGGATGGGAAACATCGGCCATGAGCCGAGATGGGCTATCGCCTACAAGTTCCCCGCCATCCAGAGCACCACCCGCCTGATTGATATCGGCATCAGCGTGGGCAGGACGGGCACCCTTAACCCCTACGCCATTTTAGAGCCGGTCTCGGTGGGCGGGGTAACCATCAAAAGCGCCGCCCTGCATAATGAGGATGACATCAGACGAAAGGACATCCGCATCGGCGATAGCGTTATTGTCCAGCGGGCGGGCGAGGTGATACCCGAGGTCATCGGGCCGGTCAAGAGCAAGCGGAGGGGAAAGCAAAAGGAATTCAACCTCCTGGAGAAGATATTTGACCGCAAAAAGCGGCGCCCTGCCTGCCCGGTGTGCGGGGCGGAGGTCTTTAAGCCCGAGGGGGAGGTTATGTACTACTGCTCCAATGCCGCCTGCCCCGCCCAGATTCAAGAACGGCTGGAGCACTTCGTCTCCCGGGGAGGCATGGATATCAGGGGCATCGGCGAATCAAACAGCGCCCTCTTGCTGCAGGAAGGGCTGGTCAAAGACGTGGCTGACCTCTACGAACTCAAGGACAAGGACAAGAAGGAAAAACTTCTGGGCCTGGAGAGGATGGCGGAGAAGAGCGTAGACAATATGCTCAGCGCCATTGAGAAGAGCAGGGACAGGCCGCTGGCAAGGCTTATCTTCGCCCTGGGCATACGCCATGTCGGCGAGGAGATGGCAGAAATTTTAGCCGGGCACTTCGGCAGCATGGATAAGCTGGCTAAAGCCTCCAGAGAGGAACTTATATCACTCCCCACCGTAGGACCCAAGATTGCCGACAGCATTACTGCCTTCTTCAGGCTGGAGGAAAATAGAAAAATCGTGGCACGGCTGAAAAAAGCGGGCGTTAAACTGGAAGAAAAGGAGGTCAAGCCGGAGGAACTGCCCCTTGCCGGTCTGGAGTTTGTCATTACCGGCAGGCTGGAAAACTTCTCCCGACCGGAGGCTGAGGCGAAGATAAAAGCCCTCGGCGGCTCAACCGGGAGCAGTGTCACCAAAAAGACCACCCACCTGGTGGTGGGGGCTGACCCCGGCTCCAAGCTGGCAAAAGCCCGGGAGCTGGGCACAAAGCAAATTACCGAAGAGGAGTTACTCCGTCTTCTAAGGCAAAAGGGATGAGACTAATCGTCGGCTTAGGTAATCCGGGGCGGGCTTATGCCAATAACCGCCATAACATTGGCTTTACCTGCATCAATCACCTTGCCCGAAGCCACGGCGTAAAGTTCGACCGAAAGCAGGGTCTTGCCCGAATCGGCACGGGTAAGATTGCCGGCAATGAGGTGGTGCTAGCCAAGCCCCAGACCTACGTGAACCTGAGCGGGGAATCGGTGAGCCGGCTGGTTAAAAAGTTTAACACCAGCCTTGACGAGCTTGTCATCATTCACGATGACCTTGACCTGCCTCTGGGTAAAATCCGCATCAGCCACGCCAGCAGCTCCGGCGGGCACAAGGGCATTAACTCTATTATCGAAGAGCTGGGAAGCCGGGACTTTATTCGCCTTCGGGTCGGCATTGGCAGGCCGGATAAGGCTGAAGCCAGCGAGGATGATATTATCGCCTACGTCCTCAGCGACTTCACGCCGGAGCAGAAACAAGCCATTACCCCCATCATCCCCAGGGTCAGCGAAGCCATCCTCTGCCTCCTCACCGAGGGGCTGACTACAGCCATGAACAAATATAATAGGGATTCTTAACCTCACCCCCTTAATCCCCCTCTCCTTAAAAGGAGAGGGGGAAGATTTTTTAAAAGAGGGGCTATCGCCCCTCTTAAACACCCCTTATTTATTCCTCCTAAAAGACTGGGAAAAATCTTCGAGAGAAGCGAAGGCTACCGCCTCTCAATGAGACCTAGCAAGCGAATAAATGGTAACCACAGGATAAAAAATTGTATGAGCAACGAAAGAAGTGCGAGTAATTTCAAATAGTCCGAAGCGGTATTAAACCAAGAAAGTGATGACGTAACCGCTAGTGCTCCGAATGCTAGAGAGAGAAAAAGAAGGATACTATCCCGCTTGCCAAGGGCTGTCTTCGCTAATCCAATCACAATACCAGCCATTGTGATGAAGACGGCAGAAGTTGTCATTATCCCTGTCATAAACTCCACTGGATACTGCATAATTTACTCACCTCCTCTCCCAATTATACTGACTAAAACATTTGTTCTATTATAGCACTACTTACTGAGCTTGTCAAGCCTCACGAAAACAGGGGCAAAGGGTTATAGGGAGGGGGCTTCGCCCCCTCCCTTACTAATTCCCCCTTCCCTTCATAAATACCCAAGGGAAGGGGGTAAGGGGAATAGGTTCACCAAAACTCCCTTTGCCTAGCCCAGACTCAGGTGATATAATTCCTATACCTATGGGCAAGAAAAAATTCATCGCCGTTATCGGTGGGAGTCAGTGCTCAAAAAAGGAAGCCCGACTGGCGGAAGAGGTGGGGCAGGAGCTTGCCCGGCGGGGTGCAATTCTGGTATGCGGGGGGCTGGGTGGCATTATGAAGGCAGCCTGTAAAGGCGCCAGCTCGGCGGGGGGAACGACCATCGGCATCCTCCCCGGCGAGAGCAGCCAGACAGCCAACCCCTATGTCCAAATCCCCATCGTCACCAGTCTGGGGGAGGCAAGGAACGTCATTGTGGTCAAATCAGCCCAGGCGGTTATCGCCGTCGGCGGCAGCTACGGCACCCTCTCCGAGATAAGCTACGCCCTGAAAAACGGCATCCCGGTTATCGGCTTGAATACCTGGTCATTATCAAGAAACGGTCGGCAGGACAAGTCCATCATCCCGGCGCAAAGCCCTGCCGAGGCGGTAGATAAAGCCCTTGACCTAATTAACTCTTAAAAAATACACGGTTACAGGAGCAAAGTGGCAACTATTAAAAGCGTCAAAGCCGGAGAAATCCTAGACTCCAGAGGCAATCCCACGCTTGAGGTTGAAGTAAAACTGGCTGATGGGGCAGTGGGCTGGGCGGCGGTGCCCTCCGGAGCCAGCACCGGCA
>CAYWCO010000058.1:0-7610 GCA_964456815.1 uncultured Dehalococcoidales bacterium
GGATTGAAGTATGATTTCAGCAGAGTTAAAATAAAGTCAGGCTGATAAATAAGCTCGGGGTTAAACGATGAGCATTGGCATTGGTATCACTGGACTGGCAAAGAGTGGCAGGACCACCATCTTCAACGCCCTAAGCAAGGGTGAAGCTGACACCAAAAGCACCACCCCGCATATTGGCGTAACCAAGGTCCCGGAGCCACGCCTCAAGGTTCTAGCCGATATGCTCCACCCCAAGAAGGTGGTGCCAGCTGAAGTTAGCTACACCGACATCGGCGCTTCAGTCAAGGCTACCGGCAGCCAAATCTTAAATCAGCTCGCCACCGCCGATGCCCTGCTCAATGTCGTCCGAGCCTTTGCTAGTGAGAGCGTCCCCCATATTGAAGGCAGCATAGATGTAGACAGGGACATCGCCACCAATAATTTAGAGCTTGCCGTTTATGACTCAGGCATTATTGACCGCAGACTGGAGAAAATAGAGACCTCGCTGAAGGGGGCTAAGCCGGCTGAGCGCGGGGGTCTCCTCCATGAACAGGAGCTGCTAACCAGGCTCAGGACTGAACTGGAGAAAGATAAGCCCGTCCGCGAACTAAGCCTGAGCAGTGAGGAGCTCAAGACCATAGCCAACTACCAGTTCCTCACCGCCAAGCCGCTGCTGATAGTGGTCAACATCGGGGAGGAACAGATACCCCAGGCGGAATCCCTAGAGGCGCAGCTTAACTCCCGCTACTCACGGCCCAAGTCGGGCGCTATTACCCTCTGCGGCAAGCTGGAGATGGAGCTAACCCAGCTAGATGATGATGCCGCCAGGAGCTTTCGGGCTGAGTTCGGTCTGGTTGAATCCGGGCTTGACCGGGTTATCAAACTATCCTATGAGTTACTGGGCTTAATCTCTTTCTTTACTATAGCCTCGGGAGAGGTTAAAGCCTGGTCGGTCCAGAAGGGCACCACCGCCATAAAAGCCGCCGGTAAGATACACTCCGATATGGAACGGGGCTTTATCCGAGCCGAGGTAATCAGCCACAGCGACCTGGTGAAATGCGGCAGCTTGGCTGAGACTCAAAAGAGAGGACTGCTCCGGCTGGAGGGTAAAAACTACATAGTTCAGGATGGGGATGTAATTACCTTCCTCTTTAACGTCTAGGCACTTCAGAGGTGTTCCGCCACCTCGGCAAGGCTGCGGATTTTAGTACAATCGGTAATCTCTTCAAAGAAACCGCCGCGGTCTAAAAGAATCCCAACCATGCCCACCCCGTTAGCCCCAAGCACATCAATCTTATACTGGTCCCCTACATAGATTGCCTCTTCGGGCTTAACCCCGGCCTGTTTCAGCGCCGCTTGAAATATCTCAGGATGAGGCTTATTAAAACCCACCTCCTGAGAGGTGACCATCACCTGAAGCCAGGCGGAGAGCCCAAGCCCCTGATAAAAGGGAGCTATATCACGGTCAACGTTGGAAATAAGCCCCAGGACCAGTCCCCGCTCCTTGAGGCCGGTCAAGGCAAGGGCGACATCGTCAAAGAGCACCATCTTCAAGTCAAAGCTCATCCACTTGCCCAGTATGCCGGCGATTAGCTTCTCGGATGCCTCTAAACCCGCCTCCTTGAGAACTATCCCGTGATACTGCATATACAGAGCCGTCGTCTCCTCTTTAGAGCGCTTGCTTATTGGAAAACGGGCGTGCTCCTTATAGATAAAGTCATCGGCGGTCGTTATCGGGCGGAGCAAAGCCTCCGGACTCACCTCAATGCCAAACTCCTTGAGTATCCTGGCTTCAATCACCTCCCGGGGTGGGTCATAGGTAACCAGGGTATTATAAAGGTCAAAAAAGACGGCTTTAATCATAGGCGTTCCTTTCTTAAAACAACGGCGAATGGCACAATGTAGTATTGTAGTCGAATCAGCGCCAGGTGTAAAGAAGCGAGGTCACTAATTTCTAGGTGCCAGTTTCTAGGTGATAGAGACCAGGCCCTGCTTTATCGCCTCTACCACGGCTTGGGTGCGGGCATTGGCGTTCAGCTTGCGCAGGATTGAAGCGACGTGATTCTTAACCGTTTGCTCGCTAATCTTAAGGGTATAGGCAATCTGCTTGTTGAGATAGCCCTGAGCCATATAGGTGAGGATTTCCCGCTCCCTCGGGGTGACCGGGGCGATAACCACCTCAGTCCCCTCCCCCAGGGATAGTTCCTGGAAGTGGTGTAATACCTGTTCCGCTACCTTAGGTCGTTTAGTAAGGCTCTCATTTATCGGGTGTTCACCCTGAGCCGTCCGCCTCACGGCATCAAGAAGCTGCTCAGCAGAAACCTCCTTGCTCAGATAGGCGGCGGCTTGAGCCTTAATCGCCTGAAATAGCTGGTCATCGTCAGTACTGGAGGTGAGCACAACCACGCCGATATTGGGCAGGCGCTGCCTTACTCTACGAGCCAATTTCAGGCCATTCTCTGCCGGGGCGTCAATATCAACCAGGACTATGTCAGGCAGCGAACTTTCCATAGTTGGTAACACCTCATCGCTGACGCCAGCCTCACCTGAGATTTCAATCCCACTTGCACTATCCAGTGACTGCCGCACCCCCTGCCGAAACAGGGATTGGGAGCTGAGTATAAATACCTTTATTTTCTCCATAACTTTCTCCTTAACTCCGGGCTAGTCCATAAAGAGCTAGCTCCAGTAGTTTAATTTCAACCTGGTTCCTGAGCGGTAACAAGAGCCATAGTCTGGGCGGTGGGAATGAAAGCCTTGACCAGATTGGGGTCAAACTGCTTGCCAGCACCCCGCTTCAGCTCCTCCACTGCCTCCTCACAGGAGAAGGCAGCACGATAGGGTCGGGCCGAGGTCATAGCGGCAAAGGCATCAACTACCCCCAAGATGCGAGCATCAAAGGGAATGGCTTCGCCCTTCAACCCCGCCGGGTAACCATCGCCATCGTAGTGCTCATGATGGTACAAAATACCAGCCAGACAAGAAGCCAGCTCAGGAACATTGCTGACAATATCTGCCCCTAGTTGAGGGTGAGACCTGATTACCTCCCATTCCTCATCGGTAAGCTTACCCGGCTTGTTAAGTATCTCATCGCTAATGCCAATCTTGCCGATATCGTGAAGCAGAGCGGCGGTGCTCAGCCTGGCTATATCCGCTGGTGCCAGCTCAAGGCTCTTAGCCAGGGCTACAGCATATTCCCTCACCTTCTGCGAGTGCTTATAGGCATAGTGGTCTTTGGCATCCACCGCTGCCGCTAAAGCACAGATGAGGTTAAAAGCACTCCTGTCCTGCTCAACCTCAAGCTTGGCCGGTTGCTTGGGCGAAGGTATCAATATCTCCGAGATAGCATGACTCTGGTTGCCACCGCTTTGCTTGGCGTAATAGAGGGCTATATCAGCGGCGGCAATAACCTCATTTATGCGCACCCCATCAACTGGCCAGCTAGCCAAGCCAAAGCTAGCGGTGACTGAGACATCCTCTACTTTTATCTCCGAGCTAACTCGGTCCCGAACCCGCTCGGCTACCTCGTAGGCATCCCTGAGAGGGGTTTGCGGCAGAAGAATAGCAAATTCGTCACCACCATACCGAAAAGCCTCATCAGTACCCCTGATGGCATCCTTCATAATGGCACCCAGTTGCTTGAGGAGCTTATCCCCAGCCAGGTGACCATAGCTATCATTGAATGCCTTAAAGAAGTCCAGGTCAAGAATGATTATCGAGAACGTACCGCCATAACGGGAGTGGCGACCAATCTCAACCTGAATTCGCTCCTCAAGGTGGCGGCGGTTCCACAGACCGGTAAGCTGGTCAATGCGCGCCCTCTGCTCAGCTTCAGCATAAAGCCGGGCATTTTCAATCGGCATGGCAATCCGGGAAGTCAGCTGGGAAAGAAGCTGCACCTGGCTCTGCCCGTAGGCATTGGGATTGCGGCTACCCAGGCCCAGACTGCCAATAGCCTTATCATTCACCAGCAGGGGAAGAAAAACCATTGACTGTACCCCCTGTTTGAGATGGTGTTTGCCAGTCCAAAACCGGCTTTCCTCGGTCAGGTTAGGTTCAATCAGGGGTGCTTTATGAGTTACCACCCACTCGGTAGCCGTGCCTTTGAGTGGTAATTTATCTCCTGTCTGCCATGCCGAGTTTCCCTCCGAGGATAAGGCCAGAAGGTTAAGCTCATCCCCTTCAACCAGGGCAATTGTTGCCAAATCAACATCAACTACCTTGCCCAGCTCCTTAACAAAGCTGTCGTATATCTCGCGAATGTCTAGGCTGGAGGTCAGAATTGCCGCCAGATGGCCAATCACGGATAGCTCTTCCTGACGCTGCCTGACTTCCTCATGCAGGTACCCCCGCTCTATGCTCACCGCCACCCGGCTGGTACTATCCTCAAGCAGGCTAATATCGTCAAGCAAATACCTGCCTGATTGCTTCTTGCTCAACATCAGGACACTTACCAGCTTACCCCGGCTTACTACCGGCATAAATAGCTCTATCTCGGCGGCTTTAATCTCCTTCCTCTCCTGCTCCCAGAGACCATAGAATTCAGGCATGATGTCCAGGCTCTGGATAGTC
The DNA here is from genome assembly GCA_964456815.1 of uncultured Dehalococcoidales bacterium. Lineage (GTDB taxonomy): Bacteria > Chloroflexota > Dehalococcoidia > Dehalococcoidales > BS750m-G39 > CAVTZP01. Next base: position 4,552 of record CAYWCO010000058.1, read on the forward strand.
AACAGCCTGTGCTTTTTGCTCAAATAGCGGACAATGGGATTGTCGTGCCTTAACTTCAAACTTGAGAGGGGATTATCCTCTTCCTGGGGTTCAACAAAGCGGGGGATGAAGTCTCCACCCTCACCTTCGGGGAAAAGCAAACACGCCCGTCTGCATTTTATGGCGCCAACAATAAGTGACAGTAGCTCCCCACTCAGCTCCCTGAGACTAAAAACATTATGTATCCGACCAACAAAATCAAGCAATTTCTGGCGGTCATCATAGGTCTTCCGATAAAAAAACTTGTCTATCCCCTCCTGAGGAATTCCCCGTATTGAGTAAAGAATAACACTGACTAAAGCGGCTACCCCCAGTCCTGCGGTTAGAGTGAGAAGGTGGAGCTCAAAACCAAGCCATAAATGGAGCAGGAAAAACAAAAGTACGTAAAAACTGACGCCAGCAACAACCAATATTAGCCAGCTTAACGCCCGGCGCAAGACAAATCTGATGTCCACCAGCTGCTGCCTAATAGTGGCATAACCCAGGATGAAGGCAACAACAATGTTGCCCAAATGAGCTATGGGAAACTCCCCGGCCCAGGGGAGGAGAGGAACTAAAGCAAAGATAAGCGAGACGGATGCAATAAGCATGAGAGATGTACTAATCATGAGAGAAACTATTTGATTATAGAGCACCGGATTATCTAAAGTCCTCAGTCTTCTCCGGAAAAGGTAGAAGCTTCTGCCGGCTAGAACCAGGAGGGGAATAGTTAAAAATAGGATTTCCATTCCGTAATCAAGGTAAAGCATGCCACCGCCGACAGAAACCCCTCCGGGGAGATAACCTACTAACACCAGAGCGATAACCGCTGCCAGTGTGGCATAGGCAACTGGTAACCATCGCCTCTCACCCGGGGCAAAGAAGGAGGAGATAAAACAGTAGAATTGCACTGCCACCAAGGTATATGCAATGAAGATAACTTTAAGCAAAAGGGGATTATATTGCGGGAAGAAATTGCCGCGTAAGAAGAAGGTAACGAAGCCAAAAATCATGGCCGGGACGAGAAACAAGATGAAAAGCCCGTGCCGCCTCTGCCAGGGGCGGCTGCCAACGGTCATAACCAGCAGCGGAATATAGGCAATGGTAGCAATTAATGTAAATAGAGCATAAATATTCATACCTGAGGCAATTATCGCCCCTAAATATGTAAACTGTCAAGCAAGATTGGAGTAAAACTAAAGTAGGCGGACTAACGAGGGAAAACTAAAGTACTATCTAAAAAAGCCCAGATACCAGCTGAGAATATTACTTCCCCACAGCAAGGTAACTATAGTGGCTAAAGAGAGGAAGGGGGCAAAGGGAATAGCCTCCTTCCGCCTCTTTACTTTAAGAGCAAGGAGGAACCCGGCCACCAAGCCGCCAGCAATTATCCCCAGAAGGAGGGCGACAAATACTAAGGGAAAGCCAGTAACCAGACCAATTAACGCCGCCATCTTAACGTCCCCCCACCCCATTCCCCCACGGGAAACAAGAACTACCAGAAAAAATAACACCAGCCCGACGCCACCACCAATAGCCGCCTCTTTAATCCCCGGAACAATCTCTACCTGCGGTAAGAAGATGCTAAAGAGGATGCTGATGAGCAAAGCCAGCGCCAGCGCCGGATAAACTATCTTGTTGAGAATAAGCCGGTGCTCCAGGTCAATGACCAGAAGGACAATAAACAGACAGCTATAAAAAAGGGCAATAGGAAGCTCAATGCTCAAGCCATAGTGCCAGTAGACAAGCCCGAACAGGAGCCCGGTGCCAGCCTCCACCCACAATACGCGCCGGGGGATAGGCGCCTGGCAGTAGCGACAGCGACCGCGCAGCCACAGGTAGCTAAAAACCGGAATCAGGTCTTTAGCCTTTATACGGCGCTTGCATGCCGGGCAATGAGACAGCGGGTAAACTATGGACTCTCCCGCCGGCAGACGGTCGCAGCACACGTTAAGAAAGCTAGCCACCACCATCCCCAGAAGAATAAAAACAATTATAAGAGCAGCTTCCATATCGGTCTATATTATTCCATATCGGTCTATATTATTTTTTGTCAACCTCACCCCCTTTGTCCCCCTCTCCACTCTTGGAGAGGGGGAGGGGAGGATTTTTTTCTGAAGAGGGACTTCGTCCCTCTTAAACTCCCTATAATGTATTTTGGCGTTTCCCCCTGCTAACTCTCCTTTAGAGGAGGGAGATTTTAGGGAGGGGGCAAAGCCCCCTCCCTCCTCTACTCCCCCCTTCCCTTTTAAGGGAAGGGGGTCAGGGGGATAGGTTATATTATAGTCTATATTTTGAAGGCTTCGGCTGATATAGTCAACAGTTCGGGTAGCAGTTTATTACCATTACCAACGAGCTATTGACCCAGCGCAGGCTATATTATACCCTAAGCATACCTAAATGTACCCAACGAAAACTGGCTGAACAGCCAGAAAAGGAGGTGACAACGAGATGATGAGGAGGATTGTGAAAAGCGTTTGCCACGGACAGAAGGGCTTCACCCTGATTGAGCTACTGATAGTGGTCGCCATTCTAGGTGTCATTGCCGCTGTGGTTATCCCTAACGTTACTGCCTTCATGGGAACCGCTGACCTGAGTGCCGCCCGCACCGAGGCATCCAATGTGAAGACGGCAGCTCTGGGCTACTACGCCGAGCAAAGCCCACCCGCCTGGCCCACCGGTTCGGGTGACTTGGGTGACTACCTCACCGGAACACTGACAGGGACGTACGCATTCGATGGTGATGGCATGATAACCACATCTGGTACCTCATATGGCAGTACAGGCTTAGTTTGGGACTTCGACACTCAGACATTTGACCCGGCGCCGTAGCTTAAAGCTTTAGCCTAAGGCTCTAATTTAAGTGAAGCAAATTTAGAAAGGCTTATTAGCGGGTTACTTTGTTTCTAACCTGCAAGTAAGCTTTTCTATTTCTGTGTAACGCAAGGGGACAAAGCGGGTTCCCACCCACCCATTAGGCTCCGCAGCTTGTTATAGAATAGGTATTCCCACCCTCGGGGGCTCTGCGGCTTGTTATGGAG
>CAYWCO010000059.1:0-7364 GCA_964456815.1 uncultured Dehalococcoidales bacterium
CCCTCCCACCCTCGAGGGCTTTGCCTCCCTTATAAAAATATTCCCATACCTTGACAGACACCAAACAATTCCATTAAGATTTAGCCAGCGTCTTTTTATTGTGAGGTTGTTTGATTGAGTAAAGCGTTAAAGGTAATTCCTATCCTGTTAGCTATCCTGCTGGCATTGAATTTCAGCTATGCCCATGCTCAACAGCCTTATGCTGATACCCTGGATGAGGTTAGCAGCCGCTTGCCCGGCAATTGGCATGGCTTCGATGAGATGAGCCGGGAAATAATCGACCAAGCTGAGGGGCAGAGTTTCAGTGGCATCTGGGGCAAACAGGAGGAAACAAAGTATAGATACTTCCAGATTGCAATCTGGCATTTTGAGAACGAGGATGATATTGAGGAGTATAGAGATGTTTACGAGAGCGGAGAGACCGTCCTGAGTTTAGCCGCAAGCGTTGCCGATGATGTTTTAACCAATGCCCAGACCTCTACCAGCACCATAGCCGGCAGTACGGTTTTTAGCCTCACCAGTTCATCGGTCCAGGTGCAGGTTGACCAGCTAACCATAAGCAGTGGTATCTATTATGACTATAGCATTTTTATCTTTACCTCTGATGGCCCAAGAACGAGCGCCGAGCTATGGGCAGAGATAGCCGGCTTTATTGGCAGCAAGGCTGAGGAACCGCCCGAACCCGAACCTGAGCCCGAGGCTGAGCAACCACCGGCATCCTCACCGGCGTTGGATGAGCTAGTGAGCAAGATAGATGAAGCTGAGCAAAGCACGTTGGTGGCAGTGCTTACTGAGGAAGATAGCTTCCTGAATGCGGCAGTAGAGAGCAAAATACGCTTTGGCTTTTTGGTGGGGCGGTCGCTGGAGAGACACGATGTTGACCTTGAGCTTTTGAAAACAATCTTAAGCGCCGACCTTTATGAAGGGCTGGACTATGCCTACGACCTGGATAGAATAGACTCCCTCCGCAGCTATTGTAAAGAAAACGACTATGACGGCTTTTCTGCTGAATACAGCCAGTATGCTACACAGAAGGTAAGAGAGGAATTCTCCTTTGGTGAAGCCGAGCAGAGGATAAAGGAAGGCTTTGCCCAATTAGAGGCTAAGGCCAGGAATGGTGAATTTGGGGATGATGTTGATGCCTTAGAAGCCATCCTAGGTGACGGCGAGGATAGCTATATTGCAAGCATAGACAGGGAAATGTGGCTCCATGACAAGGCCATGTACGAGGCCGGAAAAGCAGCTAAGAGTATTGATGAGACCATAGGTATTATTGATACGCTGACCAGCCTTTGCGATACGCTGTTTGGTACCGGGCTGGATAATGCCAAACTGGCCTCCGAGCTGTCCTTGGTATGGGCGCAAAACGAGGTAAGGTACTGGACTACTACTACCTACCTCTGGGGTGGTACTGAGGATAAGTTGACAGAGAACAAGCTTGTGCAGTTGGGACAGCAGTATAAGCTGCTTGATGTTCAGGAGTCCTACAAGGGTGCGGTCTTCGCTGCCGAGGACGGGCTAGAAAAGGTGCTTAGAGGAGAAGAGATTGAATAGAGGGTTGTGGTTTTCCCTGATAATAATAGCCGCCCTGCTTTTAGCCGGTTGTGGTGGGGGCGGTGGTAAGTTTGAAGAAGCTAGCCAGATTTATGCCATAGAAACTGACTGCCCGACGCAGATAGGCGACCTGGTGAAAATAAGTGAGGCTGAGCTTACCAATGAGGTGGCGGAGATGGGGGCGGTTGAAGGCAAGCTCCTAGAATATGCCAGCGACACCGACTACGTTCTGGTGATGGCATACCGGTTTGCCAGCCCTGATTCAGCAAGCGGAGCCTTTCAAAAACTGGAAGGGGGCGCTGAGATTGCCTCCGGTTTTTATGAGATTGAGGCTGGTTACTATCGTTGGCTTGTCTCGGATGTAATCTACCTGGCGTCAGGCTCCCAAGATTCGGTGGTTGCCGTGATAGCCGGTGTTGCCCCGGATATCTCCGAGACGGCGGCTGGTAAGTCTCCCCCCACCAACTTCTGAGAAGCGGATTTCAGTTCAAATGTTCCCCCTTTTGGCTTGACGTCGGTGCTTACCCACCTTAGAATGAAGCCATGTTTGAGGTTCTCAGCGAAAAGCTGGCTAAGGTATTTCGTGGGCTGAGCAGCCGGGGCAAGCTCAGCGAGAAGAATATAGACGAAGCCCTGCGCCAGGTGCGGTTAGCCCTGCTTGAGGCGGATGTAAATTTCAAGGTGGTCAAGGACTTTATCAGCAGGGTGAGGGAGCGTTCTATCGGTGCTCAGGTACTGGAGAGCCTGACCCCGGCCCAGCAGATAGTTAAAATCGTCAACGAGGAGCTTATTAAGACGCTGGGCGAGGGGCAGAGCCGTTTGGTAGCCTCGCCCCACCCCCCTTCGGTGGCTATGGTGGTGGGGTTGCAGGGCTCGGGTAAGACCACCACCTCCGCCAAGCTAGCTCTTCACCTGAAGCACGCAGGGCAGCGCCCCCTCCTGGTGGCTGCCGATAACCGCCGACCGGCGGCTATAGAGCAGCTGGTTACCCTCGGCAAGCAGCAGGATATTCCCGTTTACAGTGAGGCTGTTGGCGTTAGCAGTAAGGACGTCTGTGCCCATGCCCTGACCAGGGCAAAAGAGCTAGCCGCTGGCTGGGTTATAGTTGATACCGCCGGGCGTATGCATATAGACGAACCGATGATGGAGGAACTGGCTCAGGTCAGGGAGAAGCTAAAGCCTGTTGAAATATTGCTGGTGGTTGATGCCATGACCGGGCAGGATGCGGTGCGGATGGCGGAGGAGTTTAATTCCCGCCTGGGCTTGACCGGTCTTATCCTAACCAAGATGGATGGGGATGCCCGTGGTGGGGCGGCTCTTTCTATCCGCTGGGTCAGCGGGGTGCCGATAAAGTTTATCGGTATCGGTGAGAAGGCTGACGCCTTTGAGGTCTTTTACCCCGACCGTCTGGCGTCGCGGATTCTGGGTATGGGTGACATGCTCACCTTCATTGAGAAGGCGGAGAAGACCTTCGGTGAGCGGGGGGTCAAGGAGCTGGAGAAGAAGGTGCGGACCGCCAGCTTCAATCTGGAGGACTTCCTATCTCAGCTGAGGGAGATTGGGAAGATGGGTTCCATTGACCAGCTGGTAGAGATGCTGCCCGGCGGCTCACAGCTGACCAGCCAGTTGCCCGCCGGTATGGAGGAAAAGCAGCTAAAGAAGGTTGAGTCAATAATACTTTCCATGACCCCTGAGGAGCGGCGTAACCCCGATATCATTGATGGCAGTCGGCGGCGGCGCATTGCTAAGGGGAGTGGGGTAACGCCACAGGATATAAATCAGCTGCTTAACCAGTTCCGTCAGATGCAGAAGCTGATGAAGATGGGTATGGGTGGTAAACTGCCCCCCAATTTAAGGGGGATGTTTGGGTAGCTTTTGTTATTCTAGGTAATCCCTTAATCTTCGGCTTCGGCTGGGGTGGCGCAGCTTGCGCAGTGCCTTAGCCTCAATCTGGCGGATTCTCTCTCTGGTTACATTAAACTCCTTGCCCACTTCCTCCAGGGTTCGGCTTCGCCCGTCCTCAAGCCCGAACCTTAGCTGGAGCACCCGTTGCTCGCGGGGGCTGAGGCTTGAGAGCACGGAATCAATCTGCTCCTTAAGCAGTTGCCTGGAGGCGGCGTCAGCCGGGGGCAGGGTATTGCGGTCTTCTATAAAGTCACCGAGGTGGCTGTTTTCCTCCTCACCCATAGGGGATTCAAGCGATACTGGCAGTTGTGATACCTTGACTATCTCCCCCACCTTTTCCGGGGGTATTTCCAGTTCCTTGCCGATTTCCTTGCTGGTGGGCTCCCGCCCGTATTCCTGAGCCAGACGGCGGCTTACCCGCAGCAGTTTATTAATGGTCTCAACCATATGGACGGGGATGCGGATTGTCCGAGCCTGATCGGCGATAGAGCGGGTGATTGCCTGGCGAATCCACCAGGTGGCGTAGGTGCTGAATTTATAACCCTTACGGTAGTCAAACTTCTCCACGGCTCTAATCAGCCCGATATTCCCCTCCTGGATGAGGTCAAGGAGGGACATGCCCCGTCCGATGTGTTTCTTGGCCACGCTGACCACCAGGCGGAGGTTGGCTTCAATGAGGTGGGTCTCTGACTTTGCCGCCTCATACTCGATATAGTCCAGGTAGGCTTGGAGCTCCTTCTCGTAGGCCTTGATTGATTTGACGAACTTAGACGATGTTATCAGGGTCTCTATCTCAGCCGTAGAGACCTTGTCTCCGATAGCATCAAGGATTTCCTTCGGTAGCAGGTTTATATTTAGTGACACTTCAATGACGAGCACCTCGGTTTCAGGTATGGATTTTTTGGTCTTATGAGAGATTGCCAGGATTAGTTGCGGGCTTATCTCGCTGTCAATGCTGGCCCGCAATTTAGCGGCGGATATTTCATCAACGAAGCTGCCGGACGGCTTCAGATGAAGGTGTTTTTGGAGGGTGCGGATAGCGGAAGCGGACTGAGAAAGCTCCTGAAGTATAGTAAGTACTATTTCGGTTGCCGATGGTTCTCGCCCGTGCTTCTGGAGGTAGCTTTGCCTGATTTCCCTGATGCGCCTGCCCTCCTCCATCTTCCTGGCCAGTTCCTTTTCTTCCTCAGCGGTGAGAAGGGACACCCGGCCAATTTCATGGAGGTACATACGAACCGGGTCATCGGCTACCTCCTGCTCATCCACGTGTTCCAGCGGCGTTCCCCCTCCTAACTCTGATGCCGACTCAGGTTTTTCAATCTCAAGGTGTCTTGCCTCATGCCAGAGCGTGTCTGGTTCAACTGTGTCCTCGTCCTCCTCATCCTCATCAGGTTCGGGGAAGAGGCTACGTAGATCAGACGTTTCCTCCTCTTCACCATTTAGCCGCTCATCAGATGGCGTCTTTTCTTTGTCTTTATCCAGGCTATCTTCACTGTTCCGCTGGCTCATCACCTCACCCCTCTTTGTCCTAATTTCATCCGATTTTTTTGAGCCAGGACCTCAGCCAGCCGGGTATTGGCTTCAATCCCTTGCTCCTTGAGCTTAGCCAGCTCTGCCGCTGTGCCCCCTGACTCAGCTTCTTGGGCTAATACTGCCTCTGTTTTCCTTATCAGGCTGCGGTAGTATTTTTCCCGCAAATCAAGAGCACACTCAGCACACTTTTGCTCTATTTTATCATTTAATAGCTGCCGGGTTAATAAGGAATCAAGGTGCTCGTGAATTTCAGGCTCAAGCTTTTCTTTAACTAATTCTATTTTATCACTCTGCTGCCAGGCAATAAAGATTTCGCGGTTTTCACTATTCTCAAAGTATTCAGGTAAAAGCTCTTGGGTGCTATTCTTAAGCTCCGGGTGCTGGAGCAAGAGCGCCAGGCAATACTCCTCTACGGGGCTGGAAAGCAGGGGGCGGCTAATTGCGGGAGCCCCCTGTTTTAGCGGTCTGGCTCTGCCTTGCCTCGGCTTGATTCTGGCTAGAGCCGCTTCAATACTTCGTTCGCTGACCTTAAGCAGTTGCGCCAGCTTTTGCAGGTAGTGTGCCTGGCGTATCGGGTTGTTTATCTCGGCGACGATGGGCAGGAGCTTGTCCACGGCTTGGGACTTGCCGCTGGCTGTAGTCAGGTCAAGCTCGGCGGTAAACACATTAAATGCATAATCAACTATGGGCAGGGCTTCCTCTACCAGCTTCTGCCAGGCTTTGGCGTCCTCCTTGATAACGTTGTCCGGGTCTTTGCCCCGGGGCATGATGATAACCTTCACCTCGGCATCAAGGGTATTTTCATAGCCCACTGCCCGTAGTGTGGCTTCGTTTCCAGCAGCGTCGGCATCAAGGGCTAAAGCCGTATTCTTGGTGAGCTTCTTCAGGATGCTGACCTGTTTCTCGGTAACCGAGGTCCCCATTGAGGCAACCACGTTGCTAAAACCGTTCTGGTGGGCGGTGATAACATCCATGTAGCCCTCAACCATTATTGCCAGGTTTTGCTGCCTTATGGCATCTTTAGCCAGGTTTATGCCGTAAAGGGTGCTGCTCTTATCAAAGAGCGGCGTCTGCGGCGAGTTAACATATTTGGGCAGCGAGTCATCAAGCACCCTTGCCCCGAAGCCGGTAATATGCCCCCTGGCATCAGGTATGGGGAACATCAGACGGTTGCGGAAGCGGTCGTGGCTTTTTCCTCCCTCCCCCTCAACTATCAGCCCGGCGCTCAGCAGTTCAGCCCCGGTGTAGCCCTTATCTATAAGGTGCTGCTTGAGTGCTTCCCACTTGTCAGGGCTGTAGCCGAGCTGGAAGTCGGCGATGGTTTTCGTTGACAGCCCCCGCCCCGCGAGATAAGCCTTTGCCTTTTCTGCCGCCTTGGAGTCAAGCTGGTTGTGGAAGTACTGGGCGGCGGCTTCGTTGAGCTCGTATAGCTTCTGTTTCTCCTTGCTTTCACCCCCCGGTTCGAATCTTGAGGGTATGGTAACCCCCGCCCTCTGGGCAAGCAGTCTCAGTGCCTCGCCGAAGTCAATGCCCTGCTTTTTCATAATAAAGGAGAAGACATCGCCGCCGGTGTTACAGGCGCCGAAGCAGTGCCAGCTCTGCTGCTCAGGATAGACAAAGAACGAGGGGTTCTTTTCGGAGTGAAAGGGGCATAGCGCCCTGAAGGTGCGCCCCGCCTTGGTCAGCTTGGTGTACTGGCCAATCACGTCTACAATGTCTATTCTCTGTTTTACCTCGTCAATAACGCTCATATGCAGTTGTTACATGGTAATATAGGCAGTTGCGAAACCCTCAAATAAAAGAATGCTAGGCGATTCTCTTTCCAGCTTCAGGCCCCAGACCCACTGTGTATATCTCCTCTACTTTAAGCATCACAGTCGCCTTAATCATTTGGGCTATCTCAGGGCCAAAGCGTTCTTTCATTGCGGCTTTCGTTTTCTCGTGCACATCCCCCGAGGTCAGTAAAGAAACACTGCCCTTTACTTGCCCGCCGGTGGTTTTGGCAAGTTCTTCTGCTGAAGCTTTATTCTTCTGGGTTGGTAATCCTGAGTAGAATATTACTGATGTCTTGGGGTTCTCCTGAAGATTCTTAAGGGACTTGTTCATGAAGCCGGCTGCCATAATAATAGTGTCCGGACTTACGGCTCTAACTGAGCCAATGATAGCCACATTGGGCATACCATCCTTGGACGCCGTAGCCACGTAGCAATAGCTATCTCCGTTAATCATATCCATGAGCTCTGGTGACATCTCTGCCATTTGGCTTCCCCCTTCTGGTTTTATTCTTTTTGCGTCGCCTCTTTATCCTCTTGAAGCTTCGCAACTGCCTCCGTTATTTATATTATATATTACCAATGGTAGCACTTCTCTAT
>CAYWCO010000060.1:0-7318 GCA_964456815.1 uncultured Dehalococcoidales bacterium
CCATAATACCAATGGGTCTGGCTATAGTCGTCATGATTGGCATTACGGCGGCAGCCATTTCCACCATTGATTCTATCCTGCTCACCCTGTCTTCGGTGGGGGCGCGTGATATCTACAGGGGTCTTATCAATCCCAGGGTCTCGGAAAGAAGGGAACTCAGGGTGGGGCAGTGGGTCATCCCCATTATGGCTATCATCGCCTTCGTCTTTGCCTGGTGGGCGGCGGGGAAAACGGGATTGTCCTTTATGATTGCTCCCCTTTCCTCGGCGGCTTCAGCCGGTCTGCTGATGGCGGTGCCGGCTATCTTCGGCGCCTTTTTCTGGAAGCGGGCAACGGCGCCCGGGGCTATCGTCAGCTGCATAGTTGGCGCCGTAGTGGTCTTGCTTTTCCAGCTAACGGGCTGGAAGCCTCTGGGCTGGTGGCCGGGGACGTGGGGATTTATCGTCTGCGTTATTCTCTTTGTCGGCGTCAGCCTGGCAACTAAACCGCCCCGGAAGAAGGCGGATGAGTTTATCGGTTATCTTAAGGAAAAATTAGACAAGGGGAATTTCATCTAGAATTTGGCGAGGTCTATCATTGGAGCAAATCAAGACTGACTGCGTACTCTGCGTCTGGGGCTGCGGCATAAACGCCTACATTGAGGATGGCAGGCTGGTAAGGGTGGAGGGTATGGCGGAACACCCGATGAACCAGGGGGTTTTGTGCCCCAAGGGCAGGCACCTGGTGGACTATGTCTATTCCCCGGACAGACTCAAATACCCGATGAAAAAGGCAAAGGGGGGCTGGCAGAGAATCTCGTGGGACGAGGCTCTGGACGAGATAGCCCAGAAACTTCAGCGGATTAAGGATAAGTATAGTGCCCACGCCCTGGCTATCTTTTGCGGCTCGGTGGGGGTGGAGAATAACGAGCTGTCTACCTTTGCCCGCCGTTTCGGCGGCGCCTACGGCACCCCTAACCTCGTCTCAATGGATAGTATCTGCTATGTTTCCCGCATCCTGGCTCACCAGCTGACCTTTGGCACCTTCCTCCTTGAGGAGCCGGAGAGGGCGGGGTGCGTTATCCTCTGGGGTCATAACCCGGATAACTCAAGGCTGCCTCTGGCGGCTAAGCTGTATAAAGCGCTGGACAGGGGGCTGGAGCTTATCGTTATTAACCCCAGGCGCACCTCGCTGGCAAAGAGGGGTACCTATATCCCGATAAGACCGGGAACCGATTGCGCCCTTGCCCTGGGGATGCTGAATGTAATTATTGCCGAAGACCTCTATGATAAGGAATTCGTCGAAAAAAATACCGTTGGCTTTGACAAGCTGGCTGAGCACGTTAAGCAGTACCCGCCGCCGAGGGTGGAGGAGGTAACCGGCGTTCCCGCCGATGAAATAAGGAGGATTGCCCGTATATTCGCCACCGCCGACTCAGCCTCCATCGTTCCCGGCACCTGCTCCCTGGACCAGCGTATAAATGGTCTCCAGACCCACCGCGCCCTGGCTATCCTGCAGATAGTTACCGGAAATATTGATGTCCCCGGGGGCTGGGTTGTTGTCCCCTTCGCCCGCCTGGGCAGCCTCAGTATCAAGGTTGACGAAGACCCCATCGGCGCCGCCGAGCACCCCCTGTTCCACAGCCTCTGGGGTCACCGCTCCCCCTATGGTCAGGCAATGTACCTGCCGGACGCCATACTTGATGAGAAGCCATACCCGATTAAAGCCCTGATTATCAGCGGTGGAAACCCAGCCCTCACCCTGCCCGACTCAAGCAAGGTTAAAAAAGCCCTGGAAAAGGTGGAGCTTCTGGTGGTAATGGACCTTTTTATGACCGAAACCGCTAAGCTGGCGGATATTGTCCTCCCCGCCTGCTCGTTTATGGAACGGACTGGCATTGGCTATATTTACGGTTTAACCAGCGGTCTGCCCTATATCCTACTTCGCAAAAGGGTAATAGAGCCGCTCGGGGAAAGCCTGCCTGACTGGAAGTTCTGGTGTGAGCTGGGGAGGAGGATGGGCTACGGTGGCCTCTTCCCCTGGCAAACCGATGAGGAGGTGGTGGAACACTGGCTGAAGCCCACCGGACTGACCATCAAGCAGCTAACCGAGGAAAATCCGGAAGGGGTCTTCTTTGCCCAAAAGAAGTATGATGCGGGGCAAAAGGGTGAGTTTCGGACACCGTCAAAGAAGATTGAGATTTACTCCCAGACTCTGGCTGAGCATGGCTATGACCCCCTGCCCGTCCACGTTGAGCCCAGCCAGAGCCCGGTCAGCACTCCCCAGCTGGCGAAAAAGTACCCTCTAATCCTGACCACCGGTGCTCGCATCCCGGCGTACACTCATACCAAGCTCAGGGATGTGCCGGCGCTCAAGCGCGCTGCCCCGGAACCACTCGCTGAGGTCCACCCCGATACCGCCCAGGAATATGGCATTGCTGATGGTGATATGGCGGCTATAGAAACAAAGGGGGGAGAGATAAAAATGAGGGTCAGGACGACTCAAGACCTGTTGCCCGGCATCGTCAGCATCCCCCACGGCTGGGCGGAGGCTAACGCCAACCTGCTCACCGAGCTTGAGCCCCATGACCCCGTTACCGGCTATCCCGAGCTTAAAGCCCTGCTCTGCCGGATAAGGAAGCCAGGAGGTAATAATGATTAAGGCATTTAACGGCAAGACGCCCAGAATAGCCAAATCAGCCCTCGTCAGCGAGGCGGCATGTATTGTCGGCGATGTTGAAATCGGGGAGAATTCCAGCGTATGGCCGGGGGCAGTGATTCGCGCTGACTTTGGCAGCATAACAATCGGCAGAAACACCGCCCTGGAGGATAACTGCGTTATTCACTCCGGTTCACCCCACGTCGATGTAGAGGATGTCACCATCGGGGACGAGGTGCATATTGGCCATGGGGCGGTGGTTAACTGCCATAAGATTGGGAATAATGTTCTCATCGGCATGAACGCCACCATACTTCACGATGCTGAAATTGGCAACTCCTGTATCATCGGGGCTAACTGCTTGGTCAGCGAGGGGATGAAGATTCCGGACGACTCATTTGTTGTCGGCGTTCCGGGGAAAATCAAGGGGAAGGTTTCGCCGGAGCAGTCGTTCTGGGTGGAGGATGCCTCTAAAAGCTACGCCAAGATAGTCAAGCTGTATAAAGAGCAAGGAGGGCTATAGGGGGCAAAACTTTCTAGAACCCCGACCTTTTGAGGTGTTTTTCCACTATGGCGAGCAAGTCCTCGGGGCTGACCGGCTTCTCGATATAGTCCTCAGCCTCCAGTTCGTAGCCACGGCCGCGGGGGATTCCAGTCCCGCTTCCCTTTGTTGAATAGCTGGTGAGAGCCAGTACCGGAATTTTAGCCAGCTCAGGGTCTTTCTTGAGGTGCTCCGCGGCAGCAAAGCCGTCCTCTACGGGCATGATTATATCGAGAAGGATTAAATCGGGTTTCTCATCTCTTGCCTTGCGCAAACACTCCTCACCATTAACCGCCACCATTACCTCGTAAGGTCTACTTTCCAGGACGGTTTTGGTCGATTCAACAAAATCGGCATCATCATCAACAAGCAGGATTCTGGCTTTCCTTTCCACTTGGAAGCGCCTCCTTGATTAATCGGCTTAGCCGCATGATATTATTACTTTTTCTTCTTGATCAGGGTACTTACCCTTTCCAGCAGGGCATCGGGGGCCATGGGCTTCTCAATGTAGTCATCTACATCAAGCTCAAGCCCGGTCTCCAGCTCATAGCGCCGGCGGCTTGCTTCCTCTCTCACTGAGGTCAGGATTAAAATCGGTATGTTCCTATACTTTGACCACCTCGGGTCCTGAAGCTCCTTACATACGGCAAAACCGTCCATTTTGGGCATCATCAGGTCAAGAATCATCAGGTCCGGGTTTTCGGCTTTAAGATTGGCCAAGCCCTCTATTCCGTCACGGGCAGTAACCACCTTGTAGCCTTGAGACTCAAGTATCATAGTCACCGCGTCAAGAATATCAGGGTCATCATCAACAACCAGTATTTTGCCCGGCATATATCCTCCTGAGATATAGTATATTATACTCCAGCACTTTTACTATGTTGCCGTGGTAATTATAGTATGGGCCTGGGCATAAGTCCAGCCTTTTCTACTATCTCCGGTACGATATCCTCCCAGCCCACCGCCATGATATGTATGCCATGCACCCCGGGTATCTCTTTTAGTTGCTCAATAATCTCTAGGATTATCTTTGCCCCCTCATCCTTAACCTTCTCCACCTTTTCCAGCCTGGTGATTATTTCATCAGGGACACTTACCCCGGAAACATAGTCTCTCATGTAACGAGCCATACCCACCGACCTTATGGGTATGACACCGGCCAGGATGTGAACCTGCTTATCCAGACCCCGCTCACAGACCATCTCCATAAACCGGGTAAACTTGGGTACGTCATAGATTGCCTGGGTCTGAATAAAGTCAGCCCCGGCTTTAACCTTCTTCGCCAGCCTTGTCACCCGGAATTCAAAGGGGTCAGCGAAGGGATTAGCCGCAGCCCCGATAAACATGGGAACCTCTCCCGATATTTCATCATCACTGAGAAACTTCTTCTCGTCCCGCATCTTCTTCAGCATTTGAATTAGCTGAATGGAATCGATATCAAAGACACCCTTAGCCGTGGGGTGGTTGCCAAACTTCTGGTGGTCACCGGAGAGGCAGAGGAAGTTGCCGATGCCCAGAGCTATGGCGCCCAGTATATCGCTTTGAAGTGCCAGCCGATTGCGGTCTCTGACCACCATCTGCATTACCGGTTCCACGCCTACCTGCTTCAAAAGCACGCCGCCAGCCAGGCTGGACATGCGCACGATAGCCGTCTGATTGTCGGTTATATTGACAGCATCGCAGCAGCCGCGAAGTACCTCGCCCTTCTTCTGTATCACCGCAGCGCTGGTGCCCTTGGGAGGGCCGGCCTCGGCGGTAACGGCAAACCTCCCGCTCTCCAGTATTTTCTCCAGGTTCGTTCCTGCTTTCATCGGCGTTGTCTCCTCTTAGCTTCACTCAGCTTGGGCAGTGCAAAGCTAAATTTACTCCCCTTGCCGGTCTCAGGGCAGGGACTCTCCGCCCATATCCTGCCCTCATGAGCCCCAACAATCCTCCGGCTTATGGACAGCCCCAGACCTGTCCCCTTGGTTTCCACGTTGCTGGCGCGAAAGAAGTCTTCAAAGAGCCGTGGCATATCTTCGGGTGGAATACCAATGCCGGTATCCATAACCTCAACCAGCAAGTCCCTGTCTTGCTCCTGTACCCTGACGGTTATCGAACCCTCCGGTGTATAGTTAATGGCGTTGTTCAGCAGGTTGATCACTACCTGTTGCAGCCGGGAGGCTGAACCTTTGACCTTGGGGAGCTTATCAGGCATCTCAACCTTAAGCTTAATCCCCTTTTCCTCAGCCAGACTGCGCTGACCCTCAATGGAATTTTTAATTATCTGGCGCAGCGAGACCTCCTTCATCTCCTCGACAATCTGTCCCGTCTCAATACGCGGAATATCCAGCAAATCGCTAATCAGAGTCAGGAGCTCGGTAATGCGGCGGCTACTCCTCTCCAGCATGTTCTTCTGCTTTTCCGAAATCCCTCCGGCAAAGCCGCCCAGTATAACCCACAGGAAACCCTGAATGGCAGTGAGCGGTGCCTTCAGGTCATGAGCGGCAATGCCAATGAAGCGCAAGAAGCGGTTCTTTTCTTCTTCAAGCTTGGCTATCTCGTTGGAGGCACGCTCTAGTTCCCCGGTTTTTTCCTTAAGCAGTCGCTCCCGCAGTGCCACTACCTGCCGCTGTCTTTTCCGCAGCTCCCCGGCAATAGCTGTGGTCACGTAGGTCGTACCGTAAAGAAGGACTGCCAGGGCAGCAAGCTCCGACAGGATACGGCTTGGGTCCTGATAGCGCATTGGTAGAACAAACCCCTCAAGGTTAACGTGGGGTATTACCCCGGCATATTCCAGACCGAAGAGCAGTGATACCATGGCGATAGCTATGGTAGACAGCAAATAAACCATCCGGTAGTTAAGCCCGATGCTGGCCAGAACAATGTGGAAGACAAAGAAGAAGATAAAAGGATTTTCTATCCCCCCCGTGAAGTGCAGCAGTACGGTGAGGGCGAACATGTCAAGCAGGATGTGGACATATATGTATTGGCGGACGCGGTGGATAAGCCGCTCAGGAGGCAGTTTCCCCAGCCCTCTGACCTGCTGTATTAGCACCAGGTTATATAGAGCCATAAAGACGCAGATAATATATACCGGCAGGGTGGGGAAGCCAATGTGGAACGCATATCTGGCTACTAATGTAACCGTGATAACCCCGAGGATGGCAACCCACCTCATGTTGGTGAATACCCTGAGGCGCATTATCAGTGTTTCTTCCTCAGGCGTATGCTCGGTCTTTACTGCAGTTGGAATCTTATCGCTCATACTACTCTTCGGCATCAATGTCAGCCATCCGGGGTCCGCCGGAAACACTGGCACTCCAGTCTTTAACCGGCTCAATCTCCTCCATTTCGTCAAGACGCCCCATTTCCGCCAGACGGTCGTAAATCAGCTGCCAGGCGCAGGGGACATCCGGCGATATCTCACATTTGCCCCCCACCGAACCGCCGCAGGGTCCGTTCAGCAGGCTCTTGGCGCACCTGACCAGGGGACAGATTGCCGCCGTCCGCCCCAGGACGCAGCTCCCGCACTGGAGGCAGACATCTATAAAATGGCCCGGCTTATCTTCTATTCCCAGAAACAGGGTATTCAACGCCGGGTAAACCGGCTTCGCTTCCTCAAGATGCAGGGCAATCGTCTGCACCCCGATGGCACAGGTCATCGCCAGAATGCAGTCCGCCCTGGCGATATCCTCGGCATTCTCCCGCAGGGCGTCCCTGGTGAGCTCGTCGCAGGCTGTGGGTATCACCATCCACCCGGCAACCTTCTTACCGCTGCTTTCAAGACTTTCCTTCATCTTGATGACCTCGGCTTTACCGCCGGTATGGCAGATGGTAGGGCAGGTGCCGCAGCCGATGATATACACACCCTGGCACCTGTCAAGATACCGCGTAACCTCTTCCAAGGGTTTCTGCGCCGTAATAGTTTTCATATTATGCCACCCCCTTAGTTGCCACGAATTGCTTCTCATAATCATCCCGGAAATATTTTAAGGTGTCCACCACGGAAAATGGTGCCGCTTGCCCCAGACCGCACAGGGAAGAAAGCATCATCGTTTCCGAAAGAGCCTCCAGAACCTTGATGTCCTTCTTCAATCCCTCGCCCCGGCAGAACCTTTCCATTATCTCAAGCATCGCCTGGGTACCCTGCCGGCAGGG
>CAYWCO010000061.1:0-7192 GCA_964456815.1 uncultured Dehalococcoidales bacterium
AATATATTCGGGGTGGGGGATGGGTTACCACGCGGACTTGTGGTAAAATGGGGAGACCATAAATAGTAAAGGCGGACCTTGCTGTATATATTAGTTGGTGAGGACGATTTTTCCCTGACCAGGTCGCTTGAGGAGATAAAACAAGGGCTGGGCGACCAGTCTCTGCTGATGGCTAATACCACTGTCCTTAATGGTCAGCAGGTGACCTTAGACCAGTTAAGGGCTGTCGTTGAGACCGCGCCCTTTCTGGCGGAGAAGCGCCTGGCTGTTGTTCAGGGGCTGCTGGGGCGCTTTGAAGCCGGCAGCAAACCCCGCCGGCGGAAGAAGGCAGCCTCCCCGGTGGAAAAGGAAGCGGAATATAAGTCCTTTGCCGATTGCCTTACTAAAATTCCTGACTGCACGGTTCTGGTGTTGGTAGACGGCAAGATAAAGGGCGGTAACCCTCTGCTCAAGCAGCTTTCGTCACGGGCAAAGGTAGTATCCTTCCCTATACTTAAGGGGGATAGGCTGCTTCAGTGGATTAAGCGGGGGGTGGTGGAGCAGGGTGCCACCATTTCCCCGGAGGCGGTGGATTTACTGGCTAAGCTGGTGGGGGGCAACCTGTGGGTTATGACCAGCGAAATAAGCAAGCTGGCATTATTTGCCTCAGGCCAGCGTATTGAGGCGGAGGATATTAAGGCGGTAGTCAGCTCGGCGCAGGAGACCAGCGTCTTTGCCATGGTTGATGCCATCCTTGACTTTAAGGCCGGGGTGGCGGAGCAACTGCTGGAGCAGTTACTAGATAGAGGCGCTTCTCCCGCCTATCTTCTGGTTATGCTCTCGCGGCAGGTTCGGCTGGTTGTTCGTGCCCGGGCGTTAAGGCGCCAGCGGAGGTCTGACGTGGAGATTCAGGACAGATTGGGCTTGACCTCTGAGTTTGTCTTGCGTAAAACGTTAGACCAGGCTCAGAGGTATCCCCTGGAGCGGCTCAGGGAGGTATATAATAAGCTTTTAGAAACCGACCTATCAATTAAGACGGGGAAATATGATGGGGGGCTTGCCCTCAATCTGCTGATTGCCGAGTTGTGCCAGCAGCGCCGGGTAGCAAGGTGACGGTTTAATATGCGATTTAATATGCAAGAGGGGCATAAACCACCGGTTGTAGTCATAGACCTTGGGGGCACCAAGACAATTGCGGCTATTATTTCCCACCCCCCTCAGGTAGTAGCTAAGGAATACTTCCTTACTCTGGCTGATGAGGGAATGGAGGCGGTAACGGGGAGGATATTTTCGGCTATAGACCGCCTCCTCAGTGCAGAAAATATAGAGCCGTCTCAACTGCATAGCATAAGCATCGCCGCTGCCGGTGCCATAGACCCCGAGCGGGGGGTGGTGACATTATCGCCGAACCTCCCCGGCTGGCGTGATATTCCGCTGAGAGATATTTTTAACAAGAGGTATAAGGTTAATACCGTTCTAATCAACGATGCCAATGCCGAGGCTTTGGGTGAACACCGGCTCGGTGCTGGGAAGGGGGTGGATAGTCTTATCCTCATTACCGTTGGCACTGGCATTGGCGGCGGCATCATCATCAATGGCAGGCTATACACGGGGGCAAGCGGCAGCGCCGGTGAGGTAGGGCATATTACCATCGATGTTAATGGGCCAAGGTGTAGCTGCGGTAATACCGGCTGCTGGGAAACGCTCGCCTCCGGTAGGGCAATGGCTAGGGAAGCCAAGGGCCGCGTCAGCCGTGGTGAGAAGTCTATCCTCACCGAGATGGTTAAAGGAGAGATAGAGGAAATCACCACCGAGAAGATTGGTGCCGCGGCTGGGGAGGGAGACCCCCTCGCCTTAGAGGTTATCTCCAGGGCGGGAACCTATCTTGGTATCGGCATGGTGAACCTGGTTAATATCTTTAATCCGGAGATGATTATCGTTGGTGGCGGGGTGGCGAAGATGGGCGAGCTTTTGCTGGAACCGGCGAGGCGGGTGGTCAGGGAAAGGGCGTTTAAGCTGGCGGCTGAGGTGGTGCGCATAGTTCCCACCCAGCTTGGCGATGATGGTGGGGTGCTTGGTGGGGCTGTCTTCGCCTATTCGTTGACAGGCGATATGGGTTAAACTAAAATCGTAGGTAATTATGACTGGCGACGAAGTTAGAACCGCATTTTTGAGCTTCTTTAAGGAAAAGGGGCATAAGATTATTCCCAGCTCCTCCCTGATACCCCGGGACGACCCGACCCTGCTCCTTACCAGTGCCGGCATGGTGCAGTTCAAGCCTTATTTCCTGGGGGAGGTGATGCCGCCCGGCCCCCGCCTGGCGTCGTGCCAGAAATGCTTTCGCACCACCGACATTACCTCGGTGGGTGACCCCGGCCACCTCACCTTCTTTGAGATGCTGGGCAACTTTAGCGTCGGTAACTACTTCAAGCGGGAGGCGATTAACTGGGCCTGGGAGTTCGTCACCAGGCGCCTGAAGCTTTCCCCCAGGCGACTGTGGGTAACTATTTTTCTTGATGATGATGAGTCCTTCCGCATCTGGCGGGAGGTGGGTGTTCCTGAGAAGAGGATATTGAGGTTCGGCGAGGAGGATAACTTCTGGGGACCAGCCGGTGATTCCGGACCCTGCGGCCCCTGCAGCGAAATCCACTATGACTTCGGGGAAAAGGTTGGCTGCGGCAAGCCGTCCTGCGCCCCGAATTGCGGCTGCGCCCGCTTCTCTGAGATATGGAACCTGGTTTTCACCCAGTATAACCAGGACAGGGACGGACACCGTACTCTACTTGCCAAGCCTAACATTGATACCGGCATGGGCTTGGAGAGGACGGCAGCCGTCGTCCAGGGTAAGACCTCTGTTTATGAAACCGACCTCTTCGCCCCTTTGCTGGAGTGCGTCTCCGGGCTTACCGGGAAGAAGTACGGTTCCAACCATACTGTGGATAATGCCATGCGGGTTATCGCCGAGCATGCGCGGGGGATTGCCTTTCTTATCGCTGACGGGGTGATTCCCAACAACGAGGGTCGGGGCTATGTGCTGAGGCGACTGTTGCGCCGCACCTCCCTTTTCGGGCGGAGGCTGGGGTTGGGTAAGCCATTTATTGCCGAAATAGCCAGGGCTACTATTGCCCAGATGGGGCAAATCTACCCTGAGCTGATCCAGAGGCAGGAATTCATCCTTCAGGTAACCGAGCTTGAGGAAGCCAGGTTCAGCGCCACGCTCAGCACCGGGCTGGAGCTGCTGGACAGAATTATGGAGGAAGCTGCTGGTCAGGGAGTAAATAAGGTCTCCGGCGAGCAGGCATTTAAGCTCTATGATACCTACGGCTTCCCCGTAGAGCTGACCGAGGAGATTGCCGCCGAGCGTGGCTTCTCTGTTGACCTGGAAGGTTTTGAGAGGGCGATGGGGAGGCAGCGGGAGAGGGCTAAAGAAGCCCGAGCGTCAAAAGGGCCGGTCTTATTGGATGAGAAGACCATTAAAATAGACGTTACTCCTAAAATTGATTTTGTTGGTTATGATGAACTGAAATGTAAGTCCACTGTTCTTGACCTCCTTGCTAAAAATAAGTCCACGGGGACGATAAAAGAGGGGCAGGAGGCAAGCGTTATTTTAGAGTCCACCCCCTTCTATGCCGAGATGGGGGGTCAGGTGGGTGACACCGGGGAGATACGCAGCCCATCGGGCAAATTTTTAGTTACCAATACCGTTCGTGTTCCGCCGGACATTATCGTTCATCAGGGCAGGGTTGCTGAGGGTAGCCTGAGTGTTGGCGATGAGGTGGAGGCTGAGGTGGACGAGGGGCGGCGGCTTGATATCGCCCGAAACCACACCGCCACCCACCTACTCCAGTCGGCGCTGCGCCAGGTGCTGGGTGAGCATGTCCAGCAGAGGGGCTCGCTGGTCGCCCCGGAGCGGCTCAGATTTGACTTCTCTCACCTGACGGCGCTGACCAGGAAGCAGCTGGCTGAGGTCAATCAAATCGTCAATGATAAAATCCGCCAGAACTTCAGGGTATATGCCGATGATATGCCCTATAAGGAGGCTATAGACGATGGGGCTATCGCTATCTTTGACGAGAAATACGGGGACGAAGTCCGCGTGGTGAAGATTAGCGAGACAGTAGTTAGCGCCGAGCTCTGTGGCGGCACCCATGTCGCTGCAACCGGGGAGATAGGCTTCTTTCATATTATCAGCGAGAGCAGCATCGGCTCCGGCTTGAGGCGTATTGAAGCTGTTACCGGCAGGGGGGCGGAGGAATATATTAATAAGCGCCTGTCTGATTTAGAGGAGATTGCTGAGTATCTGGACGCTGAGCTGGATAACGTCCTGGATAAAGCGTATGGCTTGGTTAAGGAGCGGGACAGAGAGCGCAAGCGAGCTCAAGCTTTAGAAAGCGAGCTAGCCAGGATTAAGGCGGAGTCTTTGCTGAGTCAGGCGGAGGTAATTAAGGGGGTAACGGTGTTAGTGGCTAATATCCCCTCTTCACGGCTGGAGATTTTGCGGGAGATGAGCGATTTCCTCAGGGACAAATTAAAGAGCGCTATAGTGGTTCTGGGCACGGTCTATGAAGATAAGCCTGCCTTTCTTGCCGCCGTAACCCCTGATCTGGTGGCTAAGGGCTACAACGCCGGGGAGATAGTCAAAAAAGTGGCTAAGGTTACCGGCGGCAGTGGTGGTGGAAAGCCGGGTCTGGCTCAGGCGGGGGGTAAGGACAAGAAGAAGCTGGGCGAAGCCCTCAAGCTGGTAAAGGGCTTGATATAATGCGTAGCCTGGGGCTTGATATCGGGGACAGGAGAATCGGGGTGGCGCTCAGCGACCCTGATGGCATTCTAGCCAGCCCGCTTACTATTATCAACCGCAGTGATGAGAGCCTTGATATAGAGGCTATTATTGACATCGTTAAAAGCCAAGACGTGGGGCGGGTTATTGTTGGCTTGCCACACTCGCTGGACGGCAGCCTGGGTGAGCAGGCAGAAAAGGTAAAGGCATTTACCCGGAAGCTGGCTAGCCGTATTCAAGTCCCTCTGGAATACAGGGACGAGCGTTTGACTACAGTAATGGCGGAGCGCCTGGGACGGGCGGCGGGTAGTAAAAAGACGAAGAGAAAAGCCAGGTATGACGCTCAAGCCGCAGCCCTCATCCTGCAGGGCTATCTGGACGAAGGGCATTAGTCCCTTTGGTTTGACTTGGTATTCTGCTTTTCATAATATAAAGCTTCTTATAGCCAGAGGCAGGGTTGAAGCAGCCTTATGGATACTGATATATCAAATCTAAAGACCAAGTTAACTAATATTCTGGACAGGATACGTTCCAACGACCTAATTTCGGGTCTCATCCTGTCCGTTGTAGTCGGGACTATTGCTGGATTAGGGGCGGTAATCTTTCGCTGGATGATTAGCTCATTTCAATCGTTTTTCTTCGGCGGTGGTGCCGACTGTCTTGGCTTTCTAGGGCAATACTATATCATACTCATACCGGCAGTTGGTGGGCTTATTGTAGGTCTTCTGGTTTATTTCGGGGCTCGCGAGGCTAAGGGGCATGGTGTTCCTGAGGTAATGGAGGCGGTGGCGGTGAAGGGTGGGCACATTCGCCCACGGGTGTCGGTGGTCAAGTCACTGGCTTCCTCAATCTGTATTGGCAGTGGTGGTTCCGTGGGCAGAGAGGGACCTATTGTTCAAATTGGCTCCTCATTTGGCTCAACTCTTGGCCAGTGGCTCAGACTGCCGGATGATTGGGTGAGGACGCTGGTTGCCTGTGGAGCTGCCGGCGGTATCTCAGCCACCTTTAATACCCCTATTGGCGGGGTGTTTTTTGCCATGGAGATAATCCTGGGTAGGTTCGTAACCCCCAGGTTCGGTTTCGTGGTCATAAGTTCAGTGGTAGCCGATTTTGTGGCACATACCTTTCTGGGGAGCCAGCCATCTTTTGCGGTAATTCCTTATAGTATGATTAGCTACTGGGAAATATTGCCCTATGTCCTGCTTGGTGTTCTGGCGGCATTGGCGGCTACTGCCTTTGTCCGCTTACTCTATAAATGCGAGGATTTATTTAATGCCTGGCATATCCCCGCATATCTGAAACCTGCCCTTGGTGGTATTGTAATAGGGCTTATCGGGTTATACTCTTATGACCTATTTGGCGTAGGCTACGGGGATGTCTTCTGGGTAAGCCGCATGAGTGTTGACCAGGCGTTGATTGGCGAGATTGCTCTTCAATCGCTTATTATTCTGCTGCTTTTGAAGATAGTCGCCACTTCGGTGACTCTGGGTAGCGGGGGCAGTGGTGGTATCTTTGCCCCTTCCCTTTTTATCGGCGCTATGCTGGGAGGGGCTCTGGGCAATGTAGCTCACCTGCTGTTCCCCTCGTATATCGCTCCGTCGGGCGCCTATGCCCTGGTGGGGATGGCGGCAGTATTTGCCGGGGCTACTCGCGCCCCCATTACCGCTATCATCATGCTCTTTGAGATGACCCGAGATTATATGATAATTTTACCCTTGATGATTGCTGTGGTTGTCAGCCTCCTCGTTTCGCGGGTCTTGAGCCGGGAGAGTATTTATACCCTTAAGCTGGTCCGGAGGGGGATAGACATTCGCGAGTTGGAGCAGACCAGCCCATTGCGAGAGGTTACCGTCGAGGAGGCTATGACGTGGGATTTTCCCACCGTTCTGCCAACAATGCCAGTCCGTGACTTGGTAACCAAGTTGCGCCGGACGGGGCATCATGGATTCCCGGTGGTGAATGAAAAGGGGGAGTTTGTGGGGGTGGTTACCATCCTGGACGTTGAGACAGCGATGTCGGAAGGTGGTTCATCGGATTTGACGGTCGATGATATCGCCTCTAAATCGGTGGTTGTGGCTCATCCCGATGAGTATATACACGATGTATTTATAAAACTTGGTACCCGGGATGTAGGTCGGATTCCCGTGGTGGCCAGGAACAACCCCAAGCGTTTGTTGGGGGTTCTACGTCGCCACGATGTTCTCACTGCCTATACTAAGAAGATGAGGCGCAGGCATAGCCGGTGAGGAGCTATTATTACAGATAGGGATAGGCGAAAGAATGGACTTTAATCTTAGTGAACAGGAGAAGATGCTGCAAAGGGCGGCGGGGGAGTTTGCCGCCAAGCTGGTCAAGCCCAGAGCCGCCGAGATTGACTCAAGCGGCGAGTTTCCCCTTGACCTAGCCAAGGAAATGGGTGAGCGGGGATACCACGGC